>JBBDRM010000103.1 GCA_040905475.1 Actinomycetota bacterium | reverse complement strand
CTCGTCGTCGCCGAGCCGCTTGGCGTCGCCGGGCCCGGAACGGCGAAGACCCCGGATGACCGGGGCCTTCGTCCGCATCGGGTTTCGGGGTAGCCGCCGCGCGGCTGCGCCCGCTGCAGCAGCTAGGAGACCGGGTTGCCTTCCGGGCCCTCGGCCAGCTTGTAGACGATGATGATCGCCAGGGCGAAGATCGCCAGCGACCAGAACGGGTAGGCGGGAATCGCCAGCAGCGCGCCGATCGCGTTCAGCGAGGCGACGAAGATTCCGAACCAGCGGCCGAACTCGCCTCCGGAGAAGAGCGAGAAGGCGGCGACCAGCTCGAGCACGCCGACGATCAGGTGGACCCAGCCCCAGGTGTTGAGGCCGCTGACGATGTAGGTGGCGTTCTCGGTGAAGAACTTCGAGTCGCCGATTGCGGCGATCCCGTAGACGATGTTGAGCACGCCGGCGATGAGCAGGAGAACGCCGGCGAAGACCCACCAACCGCTGATCAGGCTTTCGTCATTCATGAGCAACCCTTTCGTGGGGGACGAAGAGATACCGGCAGGAACTTCGCTCTGCGAGCGGTGTTTCCTGCGGTGCCTACGATGACACGCAGTGTTCCCGAGCAGATCTCAACCCGCATCCGTAATACGCCGATGAGTGGCGTCATGTCCCCAGCGCGACTGCTTCTGCCTGCCCTGCTGGCCCTGATCGCGACCCAGCCGGCCGCTGCGCTGGCCGAGGGGCCGGCCATCCAGACGCTTTCGGCCGGGCCGATCGCCGCCGACCGTGGGCTGCGCGTCCCCGGCCATGCCCCGGCGCCGCGCTTCCGCGCCCCCCTGGGGGCCGGTGCCAGCAGCGTCAAGGTCGCCAACGTCTCGGCCGAAGGGACGCGGACCAACGGCAAGATCATCGCCGTCGACCCTGGCGCCCGCTCCTACTCCTGCTCGGGCACGGCGATCGCCACGCCGAGCCGCTCGATCGTCCTCACCGCCGGCCACTGCGTGCTCGAAAGGAAGCGGCAGGCACGGCGGATCGCCTTCGTCCCCGCCTACGACCACGGCAAGCGGCCCTTCGGCACCTTCACGGTCAAGGCGGTCTACGTGATGCCGCAGTGGCGCCAGGACGAGAACCCCGGATTCGACGTGGCCGCGCTGCGGGTCCGGCCGAGCAGGCTCGGCCGGCTCACCGACGTGGTCGGCGCCCGCGGCTACGCGATCGACAAGTCGCGGCTCGGGGCCTTCCAGATCTTCGGTTACCCGGCGGCGCGGGCCGGCGGGGAGGAACTGCGCAGCTGCCGCGCGCACGGGCTCGGCGTCGACCGGCTGACCAATCGCCTGCCCGGCCCGCCGACGATGCCCGCCTCCTGCGATCTGGCGGCCGGCGCCAGCGGCGGCGCCTGGCTCTTCGACGGCCGCTACGTCAGCGGTGTCACCAGCTACAGCTACCAGGGCCGCCCGACCCAGCTCTTCTCGCCCTACTTCGGGCCCGCGATCGGCGCCTTCCTGCGAGCGCTGCCGTAGCGACTCCATCTAGACTCGCCGCTCCACGGCCAGCAAGGAGGAGCGATGCCGATCGATGCGGTGAGAACGTCCGAGCAGAGGTTCGAGGGCCTGCCCGACTTTCCCTTCGAGTCGCGCTACCGCGAGCTCGACGGGCTGCGGCTGGCCTACCTCGACGAGGGGGAGGGGAGGCCGGTCGTCTTCTTCCACGGCGAGCCGACCTGGTCGTTCCTCTGGCGCAAGGCGATCCCGCCGGTGCGCGACGCCGGCTACCGCTGCATCGCCCCCGACTACGCCGGCTTCGGCCGCTCCGACAAGCCGACCGATCTCGGCTGGTACACCTACGATCGCCACGTCGAGCTGATGGCGCGGTTGCTGGAGGAGCTGGACGTGCGCGACGCGACCGCGGTCGTCCACGACTGGGGCGGGCCGATCGGGCTGCGGCTCGCGGTCGAGCACCCGGGCCGCTTCTCGCGGCTGGTGATCATGGACACCGGCCCCTTCACCGGGCACCAGCGGATGAGCGAGACCTGGCTCAAATTCCGCGAGTTCGTCCGCGACAACGCCGACGTCCCGGTCGGGTTCCTGGTCCGGGGAGGCTGCAAGAACGATCCCGGCGACGAGGTGATCGCCGCCTACGAGGCGCCCTACCCGACCCCCGAGTCGAAGGCCGGGACGCGCGCCTTCCCGCTGATCCTGCCGACCGAGCCCGAGGCGCCCGGCGCCGCCGAGGGCAAACGGGTGGCCGACGCGCTGCGCGAGGACGACCGCCCGGCGCTGGTCCTCTGGGCGGATTCCGACCCGGTGCTGCCCTTCTCGGTCGGCGAGCGGGTCGCATCCCAGCTCAACTTCCCGGCGCCGCGCAAGATCGAGAACGCCGGCCACTTCCTGCAGGAGGACGCCGGCGAGGAGATCGGCCGGATCGTCGCCGAGTGGCTGTAGGGCCGCCGGTCGAGACCGCACTTTCCCGCCTATGAGGCGGGTTTCTGCGGTCTCGACGACGTCAGGGCGGCGACGACCGCGCGCAGCTCGTCGCGCGGGCGGTCGAGCAGCAGGCGGACGGGGCGTGGCGGGCCGTCGTCGTCGAGCCAGGTGACCGTGCCTGGCCAGTAGGGGCCGGGAGGCGTTCCCGGCCGGTGGAAGGCGGAGGCGAAGACCCAGCTGCCGGTGTTGTGCAGGCGGCCGCCGCCGGGCAACTCCCACTCGGCCTCGCCCTCGTGCGGCCCGCCGCGATGGGTGTGGCCGGTGAGGACGTGGACGGCGCCGAGGTCGAGTCGGCGCGCCAGCTCGGTCGCCGCGTCGACGCCGCTGCGGGAGATCGTCTCGGCGGAGAGGTCCGGATCGAACCCGGCTCGCAGCAGGCGGTTGACGCCCCAGACGGTGGCCGGCACGGCGGCCCCGACGGCGGCGCGCAGGACCCCCTGCCGGATGCGGCCGCGACGGCCGTTGCGGCCCGCGAGCGTGCGCCAGGCCTGTTCGGAGGGGCGCGAGGCGCGCCGCGCCAGGTTGCCCTGGGCGAGCCCGAAGCTGAGCCCGTAGACCGGTCGCAGCACCCGCTCGTAGTCGGCCGGCGCGGTCCGCTCGGGCAGCGGCCCGAAGGCGCGCATCACGCCGGCGGCGGCGATGCACTCGAGCCGCGGCAGGGACATGTGGCAGTCCATGTAGTGGCCGTGGGTGGCGTAGACGTCGTCGCGCAGCCAGACGCCGGGATAGGCGACGCGCAGCTCGGCCGGGTCGAGCCAGGAGGCGATCCGGAGTGCCGCCTCGCCGCTCGGCTCCACCGTCTGCTCCAGCGCCAGCGGCCGTCCCGCCAGCGCTTCGCGCTCGAGCAGGGGCTCGGCGAGCCGGTGGTCGTGGTTGCCGGGGACGAGGAGGACCGGGCGCCCGGCAAGCGCCTCGCCCAGCTCCTCGAAGAAGGGCCGGACGCGATCGAGGACCCGGGCCAGCGGCAGTTCGCGCATCTCGACCGCGTCGCCGAGCAGGACGAGGCGGTCGGCCTGGGCAATCTCCCCCAGCAGCGTGCGGCGGATCGCCGCATCGCGCAGCAGGTCCTCGCCGAAGGCGCTGCCGAGGTGCAGGTCGGAGACGATCGCCGTTCGCATGGGAAGCAACTTAGCGGCCACCGCGCCGCCACCCGCGCCCTGGCCCGGCACTGTGGGGGCGCAGCCGCGCCGCTCAGCGCTTCGGCCCGACGAACTCGTCGAGCCTGGCGACATCCGCCTTGCGCGAGACGTAGATCGTGTGGGGCCGCGCCACCGTCCAATGCAAGCCGAGAAGATCGCATGCGCCGCAAAAGATGCCCCTGATTTCGTCAGAGACGTTGTCGAAGGCATATCGAGGCGCCGACCAGGTGTCCGACTTTCCACGGGTATTTGTAAAGCGACATCCGTCGGACTGAATGAGTCCACGAAGCAGAAGCTCCGGGGCCAGGCGTACAAAGGCCCACTGCCACTCTGCCAGCACGATCCTGCGTGTGTGCTTCATTCCCGGGCCATGCTGTGGAAACAGGCATGGCCAAGACTTTGAGTACGCATAGACCTCATAGCAGTTGCTTGGCTTGAGGATGCGCCTGACTCTGTTGAACGGGAGGACCGCGAGCATCGCCGCTTCGCACTCGGCGACGATGTCTGGGTACTTCATATCCAGGAAGACGCGCAGCTTGAATACGCCGCGGCGGGCCTTCGAGATTGTTCCGTCACCCAGATAGAGGCCGAGAAGGTAGACGTAGGCAGTCGAGAGGCGGTCGGGCCGGTGCATTTCGCCGCCGCAGTTCCTGCATGCGCCATGCCCACGGGGCCGCCCGTAGAGCATTGGCTTGGACTGAAATGAGTGGGGGAGGCGTCCGCTACGCCATTCACGGATAGTGGCGCGCGGAATGCCAAGGCACCGGGAGATCTCGCAGTCGTTCAGGCCTCTCGCTTTTAGCCGAAGGGCTTGAGCGACTGTCTCCTTGTTGTGCACCGGGTCAGCCTGAAAAGTGCGGGTGAGAGGAGTCGAACCTCCACGTCCCGAAGGACACGAGCACCTGAAGCTCGCGCGTCTGCCATTCCGCCACACCCGCGTGACATAGCCAATTTAGCGGTTGGCGGACTTTCGAGTGGCTAGATCCATGAGTCGAACACACGTTCGTAATCTAGCTCTGCCTCCGGACGGAACCACGAGACAACGCCACGGCCCGCTATCGCTAGAATGGCGCCCACGCGCCGCTATCGTCTAGGGGACTAGGACGCCGGATTCTCAGTCCGGAAACCGGGGTTCGAATCCCCGTAGCGGTACTCCACGAAAGCCCCGCAAATGCGGGGTTTTTTGTTGGCGGATGACGCCGCGATCCCGGCTTTTGTCCCAAAGTTTGTCCCGAAGCCGTGCTAGAAAGGCTGGGACAAAGTTTTGGCGAGCGGGGCAAATCGAGCCCGCTCCGGACATTGGGAGTGAGATGGCACGGCAGGCGAGCAGGGCGATCAGCGGCCACGTCTTCAAGCGCGAGGGCAAGCGTGGCGGGGTCTGGTATGCCAAGTACCGGCTGCCGGACGGGCGTCAGGTGCAGACGCGGGTCGGCCCGCACTGGCCCGACCGCAAGCAGGCGCCGCCCGCCGGCAGCTACACGAAGGCGAGCGCCCGGACCTGGCTGGACGACACGCTCGCCAAGGCCCGCCGCGGCGAGCTGCCGGGGATGGTCCGCACCGGCGCGACCTTCGCCGCCGCCTGCGACGAGTGGCTCGCCTACAAGCGCGACCGCAAGATCAAGCTCTCGACCCAGATCGACTACGAGCACATGGTCGACCGGATGAAGAAGGTCTTCGGCGAGAAGTTCGGTGCGAAGCTTCGCCTGGAGGAGGTGACCGAGGAGACGGTCGAGGGCTTCCGCGACGCCCTGGTCGCCGAAGACCTCTCGGATCGCACGGTCAACAAGTACCTGACGGTTCTGCACGGCCTTTTCGTCTGGGCGCAGCGTCGCTACAAGCTGCCGGCGAATCCTGTGGCGAATGTCGAGCGCCGTCCGCACGCGAAGCGCGGCAACATCGACGTCTTCTCGCGCGAGGAGGTCCTAGCGCTTGTCCGCGCCGCCGCCTCCGAGCAGGACGCCACGATCTACCTCACGGCCGCGTTCACCGGCCTCCGCCTCGGCGAGTTGCTGGCGCTGCGCTGGCGCGACGTCGACTTCGCCAACAGCGCCGTCCACGTCCGCCAGAGTTTCACCAACGGTCGTGTCGACACGCCCAAGAGCGGCCAGGAGCGCACCGTGCCGATGGCCGACGAGGTCGCGAAGGAGCTCGCCAAACTGAGCAAACGGGAGAGCCACGCGACCGACGACGACCTCGTCTTCTGCGGCACCCAGGGCGGCCACCTCGCCGGCCACAAGCTCCGCGACCGCTACAAGGCCGCACTCAAAAAGGCCGGCCTGCGCGCCCTTCGCTTCCACGACCTCCGCCACGTCTTCGGCTCCCACGCCATCCGCACCGCCGACTCCCGCGAGGTCATGGAGTGGATGGGCCACCAAGACCTCGCGACGACGCAGCGCTACCTCCAGTTCAAGCCCCGTCAGGACGCGGCTCGACGGATCTCCGCGGCGTTTCAGTAGAGGAGTCGAAGGGATGGCCAACGCCGCAGGGGCCGACAGCGGGGGTCGGGCGCCACTCGGTGCGCACCGGCTGGGACATCGCTTGCGGATGCAGGCCTTGAGCGGCGCGAAGGTGAATATTGTTCAGCGCTCGCCGTTGGTCGTCGGAAGGTATTAATCGACCGGAAAGGCCCTCTTATGCCCGCAGCCATCGAGACATGGAGGTCAGCAACCTCTGCACCATGTCTAGCCCCTGCTCGGGAGTCTGAAATGACCGCCCCGACGGCCGCTGCTGCCGAGCTCCTATGGCGGTTCCGGCAAGCCCCGGACTTTGTGGCCCGGGAGATTGTCGGCCCGCTCGCTGTCGCCGACCTGGTGGCCGTCCAGTTCGACCACGGCGCGGTTAAGGATCGGAGCCAGGCAGGGATATATCCGACGGAGGACCTCCTGACCCTTCGGGTTGTCATGTCTTGTCGCCGGACCGCACGTTCGGTGTCGGATCTTGCTGGACTCTTGCGCGTCAGCAGTTCGAGCGCGAGGCGTGCCATCGCAATCGGACTAGAGGCCAGTGCCCTGACGGAGGAGCGCGGCCGAGTACGCCGCTACCGGACCCACAATGCGTGGCGGCCTGTCGGACGCCGGATGGTCGCCGCTGAGCTGAAGCGGTCGGACTGGCGGCGGGCGGCGAACCAGGCCTGGGCATACCAGGCCTGGGCCAATGCCGTCTGGCTGGTGCTCGGCACGCGCCCGCCCCTTGAGGCCGCCGGGCAGCTTGCCGAGTCGGGGATCGGCCTCGCGTACCTGGGCGAGGACGAGCAGCTGAACATCGTCGCCCGTCCCGCCAGGGCAAAACGACTTTCTGGAGTCGCAAGCGTCTGGGCGTCTGAGCAGGCGCTGCGGCGTGCACTCGCCAACGGCGTGGAACCAGGTGCAAGCCCTAAACGAGGCTCCGCCAGACCAAGAGCCCAGCTGGCTGTGCCCGGTTGCTGAGACCAGAGATGTCTTTCCACTGAGCCCAGTGGTTCTGCGCCGCTTCGATCGTGGATCTCACGGCGTCCCGGCGCGCGGCGCGGTCGGCGCGTGCGACCGCTTTCGTTAGGGAGGCCAGGGCGTAGAGGGCGTGTTGGGCCGCGACGTTGTGGTTCCAGGCTCCACCTTCGAGGGTTTCGCAGAAGGTGCACTTGCATTGGGTGTAGCCGGCGCCGCCCGACAGGCGCGCATGGTCGCTTGCGAGCACGGGGTGGAGCAGTTGCCGCTCGAAGTAGCGCTCGACCCGAGGCGGCGCCGGCTGGTCGCTGCGCCGGCCGAACACGGTCCGGTTGTAGAGCCACGAAGCCTGGCTAGTCCCGGCCGTGAAGCCCCACGCACCCCAGGCAATCGACAGCCACCCGATGACGCCACTCTGGACGACGAGCACCCTCCGGCCGTCGTCGGCCAGCGCCTCCACTACCAGCTTGAGGCGTTTGAGGGAGTCGGCGTTGGAGGCGGCCTCCCTCCTTTTGAACCGAACCCTGAGGGCAATCCCGATCGGGTCGGACAGGTCGGTCAGAAGGTTGAGGACGTGCCGACACGCGTTCTCGTTGTTGATCCAGTCGTCGTGCACGCACACCTCGACGAGCCACGGGGGGTCGTCGTCGGACCGCGAGGCCCAGGCCCGCCTCACGGCGTCCACCTGGGATTCCAGGCCCTTCGGGTAGTCGGCCGACTCCAACTCGACGCCGGGCACGACGAGGGCGTCCAACCCAAGGGCCCTCTGCTTGGCGAGGGATTCTCCAACCGTCGCATCCCACTCGGCCCTGTTCTTGGGCGCCGCCCGCTGAACCCACGGCGCCATCGGCACTTTCCACTTCGACGCGGTCTCGTACGCGGAGCCGCTGGCCACGACAGGCGTCAGCTTCCCGGCGCTCTGCGCGTCCTGCTCGACTCCCCTCAAGTGGACCGCCCCAAAGTCGAGGAGGAGTCCTGGGGGCGTCTTGGAGTCCTTGTCCCTCGCCGTGCCCACCGCGGCGAGGAGGTCGTGGCCGCGCCCCTTCGCGGTGTGCTGGGCGAGGAATACCGGTGCCTGCGGAAGTGTCATGTCCGCGCCCCCAGCACCGACTCCAGGGTGGCGGCGGCAGCGTCCGCCCGGGGCCGCCGGAAGGCGTCCGGTCTGAGGAGGAGAGACAGAACCTCGCGGACCTCGTCGCTGATGCCTTCGGCCTCGTGCCATTTCGGCCAGTCGTCATCCCGGATACGCTCCTCAAGCACTTCCCTCGCGACGCTCTCGCCCGCGACGACGAATGGGTGGTGCCCCTTCGTCAACAGCAGGAAGAGCGTCACGCCGGCGCCGAAGACATCCGACCGCTTGACCGCCCTTTCTTGCCGTAGCTGCTCGGGGGACATATAGAGGACGGTCCCCATCAGGTCGG
Organism: Actinomycetota bacterium; assembly: GCA_040905475.1. NCBI lineage: Bacteria > Bacillati > Actinomycetota > Actinomycetota bacterium. The sequence continues at coordinate 16,645 of JBBDRM010000103.1, read as the reverse complement.
GGTAGACGGTCACGGAGTCCCCCAGCTGGTCCCTCACCAGGCCCAGGTCGAGGATCACTGGCCTCGACCAGTCGTCGTCCCGGATCGCGACGTTCCCCGGCTTGATGTCGCGGTGGATGTGTTCCACCTTGTGGATTGCCGCGAGTCCGCAGAGCACCCCGACCGCGGCCGAGAGGGCTTCGGCCTCCGTGGGCCAGTCCCCCTCGACGGCGCGCTTCCCGACCGACTTGCCGGGAACGTACTCGCCGACGATGAACGGGTACGCGGTGCCCGAGTGCTCCAGGGTGCCCGCCTCCGTGAAGTCCATGACGAAGGGGCTGTCGACCTTCTTCATGGTCTCGATCTCCTTGTCGACCCTCGCAGTCTCGCCCTGGACGATGACCTTCAGGACCTCGTCCCCGCCGCCGTTCCTCCTAATTCGCCAGGCATCGCCCTGCGCTCCTCGGTCGATGAACTCCAGATCCTGAAGGCCGTCTATCGCGGCGCGAATAGCTTGCTTGGGGACGCGAGGGTCGGTCATCGATCGAAGCGCCAAGTATTGGCGAACACTCGGACGAGGTTCATCAGCCTGCACTTCATGGCCTCGGCTGCCTCGGTATGCACGCCCATCCGCGGCTCGATTCGCGCCAGACTGTGGAATCAGCGGGTCCATTACGACCTGTTCTGCCCCTCTCAACGAATCCCGTCGCGACGCCGCTCTGAACTCTAGGCTTGCCCGCGATGAGGTCGAAGCGGAGCAGAAGATGAGCGTCCGGTTGGAGTGGGACGGGAAGCCGACCGAGGTCGAGCGGCTCAGCCTGCCGTTTCAGACGGTCGAGACGATCAACCAGTCGCGGGCGACGCGTGATCGCGACAGCGGCTCCCTGCTCGCAGACCAGAGCGCCGGGGCAGACCACCCACCCAATCAGTTGATCTGGGGCGACAACAAGCTCGTCATGAGCAGCCTGCTCAAGGACTACGCCGGCAAGATTGACTTGATCTACATCGATCCCCCTTTCGATACTGGGACCGATTTCTCGTTCCGGATCCAGGTTGGCGATGTAGACATCGCCAAGGCTCCCTCGATTCTTGAGGAGAGCGCATATCGGGATACCTGGGGGCGCGGACAGTCTTCGTACATGACGATGCTCTACGAGCGGATCGTGCTGATCGACGAGCTGCTCAGTGAGAACGGGCTCCTGTTCCTCCACCTAGGCTCGAACGTCAGTCATTACGGCAAGGTCGCCTGCGACGAGGTCTTCGGGCCTGCCTCCTACGTCAACGAGATCATCTGGAAGCGCCAGACCGCGCACAGCGACAGTGGCCAGGGCGCGCGCCATCTTGGCCGGGTCCACGACACGATCCTGCTCTACCGGAAGGGTGGGGGTGGTTCTTGGACGATGGAGTACACGCCCTATGACGAGGCGTACGTGGACTCCTTCTACAAGCATGTCGAGGATGGAACCGGTCGTAGGTATCGCCTCAGCGACGCGACTGGCCCGGGCGGTGCGAGCAAGGGAAACCCGCGCTATGAGTTTCTCGGCGTCACCCGCTACTGGAGGTTCTCTGAAGAGCGGATGGAAGAGCTGTACGAGGAAGGCCGCATCGTCCAGACCAAACCAGGCGCCGTACCAGCTCAGAAGCGGTATCTGGATGAGATGCCGGGTGTCCCCCTCCAGGATCTCTGGCTCGATGTTCCACCCGTGCAGGCGCAGGCGTATGAGCGGCGTGGGTACGACACGCAAAAGCCGGAAGCCCTGCTGGAACGGATCATCCGGCTGGCGACCGATCCCGGGAACCTCGTCGCAGACTTCTTTTGCGGCTCCGGGACCACGGCGGCTGTTGCGGAGAAACTCGGGCGCCGCTGGGTCGCTTGCGACCTTGGCCGTTTCGCCATTCACACCACCAGGAAGCGTCTGCTCGACATCCCCGATTGCGGCCCGTTTGAGATCAAGAATCTTGGTGCATACGAGAGGCAGCGCTGGCAGCGTGCGTCGGGGAACGGCCGGCTCACCGACTATCTGGACACCATCCTCTCCTTCTACAAAGCCGAGCCGGTCGAGGGCTTCACGAACCTGCACGGTCAGAAGGCCGGTCGGATGATCCATGTCGGCGCCACCGATGCGCCGGTGACGATCGACGAGCTCGAGGAAGTGATGGACGAGATGGCGGACAACGGCATCGAGTCCTGCGACGTGCTCGGCTGGGAGTGGGAGATGGGGCTGCACGACACGATCAGCGAGACGGCTCGACGGCGGGGTCTGGATTTGCGGCCGCTCCAGATACCGCGCGAGATCATCGAGCCGGGTGTCCGCGACGCGGACGCGGTTCGGTTCTTCGAGCTGGCCCACGTCGACCTCGACGTGAAGCGCAGCAAGCGCGAGGTCTCTGTGGTGTTGAAGGACTTCGCGATCCCGAGCGAGGAGCTGATCCCCTCCCAGGTGCGCGATCGGATCGAGAGCTGGTCGGACCTGATCGACTACTGGTCGGTCGACTTCGACTACACCGACGACACCTTTCACAACCAGTGGCAGGCATACCGGACCAGGGAGGAGCCGAAGCTGGCGCGGGAGAGCGACCCGCACGCGTACGAGGAGGCCGGGCGGCACACGATCGTGGTCAAGATCATCGACATCTTCGGCAACGACACGACGAAGCTGGCCGAGGTCACCGTCAAGTGACCGACGGCGCCGCGACTCCGGGCGCCGAGCCAGATCCCTACGGGGCGCGAAGCCGGCGCAGACCGAGCGAGGGAACTCACCTTGTCGATGGGGTTCGCGCCGCGGTCGATGCCTGGCGCGCCAATGGCTATCTGGGCGCGAGCGAGACCACCCGGCGCCTGCTTCGCTTCTGGTTCGAGGAAGACCACCGGCGCCCGAGCGGGGAGCCGTTCCAGTTCTTCTTCTGCCAGCGCGAGGCGGTCGAGACGTTCATCTATCTCTCCGAGATAAAGCGCATCGGCTCGTTCTCCGACCTGATCGAGTACGCGCAGGCGCCGCTCATGATCGACCCGGCGGAGACCAAGCGCCAGCGCCTTGCGATGAAGATGGCGACCGGGTCCGGCAAGACGATGGCGATGAGCCTCTGCATCGCCTGGTCCTACTTCCATGCCCGCCGCGAGGACGGATCGCCGATGGCGACGAGCTTCCTGGTCATCGCGCCCAACGTGATCGTCTTCGAGCGGCTGAAGAGCGATTTCGGCGATGCGGCTACCTTCCGCCGCGATCCGCTGGTCCCGCCGGAGTGGGAGGAGGACTTCCAGCTGACCGTCATGCTGCAGGACGAGCCGGCGCCGATCACGACGCCGGGCGCGCTGTTCCTGACCAACGTGCAGCGCCTCTACGAGCCGCCGAAGCGCAAGAAGGACACCGATCCCAACCCGGTCGAGGCGATGGTCGGGCCGCGTGTCACCGATGGAGCCGGTAGCGCGGCCGAGGAGCTGTTCCAGCGGATCGCGAGCCGCGGGCGGGTGATGGTCGTCAACGACGAGGCCCACCACGTCTGGTCCGACAAGCTGAAGTGGAACCAGTCGATCGAGAGGCTCCACGAGACGCTGGGGGAGAGGGCGTCCGACGAGGCGGGGGCCGGCGTGGTCGCCCAACTCGACTTCTCCGCTACCCCGAAGGACCAGAAAGGCCGTGCGTTCCGGCACGTCGTGGTCGACTACCCGCTCGCCGAGGCCGTGGATGACGGCATCGTCAAGACTCCGGTGATCGGCGAGCTGCACGGCGCCGAGCCGGAGCTGGGCGACTCCGCGGTGCAGCGCTACCGGCGCTGGATCGACGCGGCGGTCGGTCGTTGGCGCAAGTTTGACGAGGATCTCGCGCCGTCGGGCAAGCGCCCGGTGCTGTTCGTGATGTGCGAGAACACGCAGGCGGCCGACGAGGTTGGCGACTACCTTCGCCAGCTCCCCGACTTCTCCGGCGACAAGCTGCTCGTCATCCACACGAATCGCTCCGGCGAGATCACCAAAGCCGACCTCGATATCGCCCGCCGGGCGGCCCGCGACATCGACGGCGACGAGAGCCCGGTGCGCTGCATCGTCAGCGTCTTGATGTTGCGCGAGGGGTGGGACGTGCGCAACGTCAGCGTGATCGTGACGCTGCGCAGTCTGACGGCGAAAGCACAGATCCTGCCCGAGCAGGCGCTCGGCCGAGGGTTGCGGCGGATGACCCCACCCGGCTCGGGCTTCGACGAGCGGGTGGTCGTGATCGAGCACGAGGCGTTCCGCGACCTGTGGGACAAGGAGCTCGACGGCGGCCTGGTCGTCGAGCGCGAAGACATCGAGAAGATCGGGGCCAACGCGGTCGCGATCTATCCGGACGAGGGCAAGAAGCGCTTCGAGATCTCGATTCCCATCTTGACCCGCTCGCTCAGCTTGCAGGAGCTTCCCTTCGAGCAACTCGATCTCGACTCGATTCCGCCGCCCCCAGCCCGGCTCGAGGTGCCCCAGGTCGAGCCCGACGAGTACATCAAGTACCGGGGCAGGCACCTGATCGACAAGGGCATCGTCGAGGAGCACGAGTTCGAGGTGCCCTACGCGGAGGATCCCTCCGGGGTGATCGCCTATTACACGAAGCGGGTCTGCGAGGTAGGCGGGCTGGGCGGGGTGTCCGGCGCTTTCGCGGCGCTGGCGCCGCTCGTCCGCAGCTACCTGGAGTCGCGGATCTTCGCGGAGCCCGTCGAGCTTGACGACAAGGTCGTGCTGCGCCGGCTCGCCGAGAACGACGCCCAGGAGCTGGTCAAGCAGGCGTTCGCCGAGGCGATCCGCGGGCTGCGCCTGACCGAGCGCGAGGCGACGATCACCGAGACGGCGATCAAGATGACCGAGACGCCGCCGTTCTCCTGGTCGCGGACGACGGTCGAGAGCGAGCGCACGGTCTTCAATCTGACGGCGGTCGATAACGATCTGGAGCGCCGCTTCGCGCTGTTCCTCGACCGGGCCAGCGACGTCGCGGCCTTCGCCAAGCTGCCGGTCTTCGGGCGCTTCGCGCTGGAGTACATCGCCGAGAACGGCGCCCTGCGCTACTACTACCCCGACTTCGTCGTGCGGCTCGTCGACGACTCCTGCCTGCTGGTCGAGACCAAGGGGCTTCGCGACCCGGACGTGCCATTCAAGGACAAACGGGCGCGGCGCTGGTGCCGGGACGCGACGCGGCTCACCGGTCGCGGGTGGACCTATGTGCGGGTCGATCAGGACGCCTTCGACGTCTTTACGGGAGAGAGTGTCGAGGCTTTGTGCCGATTTGCAGAAGCCCGGCAAGGACAACCGGATGACGTGGTACAAGATCCCTGATGGCCCAACCGGCAACGCAGATCGATCTCTTCGCCTGGGCTGAGGAGCTGGAGCGCGAGCAGGGTCGGATCGCCAAGGCGAACCGCGCCCGCTCCGAGCGTCGCGGCTTCCTCGTCTTCGCCACCGACCCTGACGCGGGCCCCGATTCCCCGGACTACCGGCGCGTCTACGCGACCGAGGAGAAGACTCCGGCGCGGGCCATCCGCAAGGTCAGGCCACTGGCCCCCGATCGTCGCCTTCGCGCCTACCTGGCGACCGGCCAGTATCGCCACGAGCTGGCGAGCGCCCGCTGGGTGGCGTAGGACCCCTCCAGCCGAGTTGGCGTTCTCCCGTGCCTAACGACCGGCGCTGTTCTCGTCCACCCACTGCGCGAGGTCGGTGCGGGTGAACCGGAGGCCCCGCCGTCCGATGCGCACATGCGGCAGCCCCCGCGACCGGACCAGCTCGTAGAGCGTACTCCGCGGTACGTGAAGCAGCTTGGCCGCCTCGCGGGCGTCAAGCAGCGGCTCTGTGAGTAGACGGGCGTCTGGCATTCGCTCTCCCCCTGTATGTCCAGGGGGAGAGCGGGTTGCCTCACATGCTGTGGCGACGATGCAGCCGCCGCGCGATCTACGTCGCGAGCCGCGCCAGGAGGTCGTGAAGCGCGTCGTGGTTGGTGGCGATCTCGGCGTAGTCGCTGCCCTCGTCGTAGCTCGCCGCAGCCGCAAGGAGAACCTTGCGCGCGACCTCGTCTGGGAGCACGATCTGACCCGTCGTCAGCCCGACCAAGAGCCGTTCGTATGCTTGAGCCTCCCGGTCGGCATCGTCGGGGCTCTCCAGGCACCCCGGGGTCTTCAGGTCCTCCCGCACGCCCTCCAGCCAGTTCGTCAGGCGGGCGCGCAGAATCGGGACTTGCTCGGCGGGGAGGTCGAGGGGCACCACCCGCTCGCCGCCCGTAGGGTTGGAAGTAGCCATGAGGAGCACACTCTCCTTGTGGTCAGGCCCTCGGTTGGCGTTGACGCGCCGCCGGGGGCCGCTTGATAGCTGATCGCCCAGAGTAACAGCTTTGTCGGGGGGTACCGACAGACCGCTATTTCTTGCCTACGACTTCCCCGACGCGGGACCAGTGCAGGCCGGCTGCGTCCGCGATCTCGCGCAACGTCAGGCCCGCCTCTCGTGCCCGCTCGAAAGTTTCGCGCCGGGCTTCACGAGCCTTTTCATGCTCATCTCCGGTGCGCTCGAACTTCGACTGAGCGCGCTGAACGTCGGCTCGGGCCTTCTGTCTCATGTCGTCTGGCATCTCGATCCAGACTATGCCCGAGCCCTTCCCAACCGCCAACTGCACCACCCCTCACGCACGATCACTTCTTCAAGTGGGCGAGGCAAACGGACCTCGCCGCGGACATACCCGCCGATGCTCTCCATCGGCAAGCTCGGGATCGGCCAGGAGATGTATTACCTGGAGAAAGTGGCCGAAGGGGCCGAGGACTACTACTCCGGCGAGGGCGAGGTCGCTGGTCAGTGGACGGGCGATTCGGCCCGTGACCTTGGGCTCGGCGGGGAGGTCGGCGGCGATCAGCTGACGGCGATGCTCACCGGCCACAACCCGGTCGACGGCTCGCCGCTGCTCGGCCGCCAGGGCGTGCCCGGCAAGGGCTCGGTTCCCGGCTTCGACCTCACGTTCTCGGCGCCCAAGTCGGTTTCGCTCACCTGGGCGTTCGGCGGGTCCGACGCCGCCCAAGCGGTCACGGACGCCCATCACCACTCCGTAGCCGCCGCCCTCGACTACATGCAACGAGAAGCCTGCTGGACCCGACGCGGCGCCGGCGGCGCGCAGTTCGTCGCGGGCTCGGGCTACCTCGCCGCCGCCTTCGACCACCGCTCCTCGCGCGCAGGCGATCCGCAGCTCCACACCCACGTTTTGGTCGCCAACGCGACCCAGGGGCCCGACGGGCGCTGGACCCGGCTCTACCACCCGGCGATCTACGACCACCTGAAAACCGCCGGCTACATCTACGAGGCCAATCTGCGCCACGAGCTTTCCCAGGACCTCGGGGTCCAGTGGCGCGAGGTCCGCAACGGCATCGCCGAGATCGAGGGCTTCGCCGACTCCCATCTGCGCGAGTTCTCGACCCGGCGCGCGCAGATCCTCGAGGCGGTCGGCGGGCCGCACGCTTCGGGCCGCGCCCGCGAAGTCGCGACCCTGGCGACGCGGGAGGCCAAGGAGCAGGAGGTCTCCGCCGAGACCCTGCAGGAGCGCTGGCGGGCGCGGGCCGAGGAGGTCGGCCTCGACCGCGAGGCGATCCGCGGGGCGCTTGAGCCGCAGTGGCGGCCCCGGAGTTGGGAGGAGTCCGCGGCCACCGCCGATCCCCGCACGGTCTCTGCTTGGCAGGTAGACCGTGCGGTGACGTCGGCGGCCTCTCACTTCGATAGGCGCGACGTGATCCGGGCGGTGGCGGGCCTGATGCGCGACGGCGCCCCCGCGGCCGACGTGGAGCGGATCGCTGAGGAGTTCCTCGGCTCCGAGGGGGCGATCTCGCTCGGACAGCACCCCAAGGGCGAGCGGTTCACGACGCAGCGGATCTGGGCCCTTGAGCGAGAGGCGCTCGACGCCGCCGAGCGGATGCGAGGCGGGGAGGTCAGGAGCGCCGGGGCGATGGTCGCCGCGCGGACGCTCCATGCCCACCCGACCCTGAAGTCCGACCAGCGCGAGATGGTCGAGCGCTTGTTGACCGATCCCGAGGGGATCGCCGTCGTGATCGGCGAGGCCGGCGCCGGCAAGAGCTACGCGATCGGGGCCGCTGCCAAGGGATGGTCGGAAGCCGGGATCGAGCTGCGAGCGGCGGCGCCGACCTGGCGGGCGGCCAACGTCCTGCGCGCCGAGGGGCTGCCGGCAACGAGCGTCGCCGGCACCCTCGCCGAGCTGGAGCGCGCCGAGCACGCCGGCGAGCCCCTGTTGGGCCGGCGCTCGGTGCTGCTCATCGACGAGGCCGGGATGGTCGGCTCCGCCGATCTCGCCCGGCTGGTTCACCACGTCGAGCAGGCGAACGCCAAGCTCGTCCTCGTCGGCGATCCCGAGCAGCTGGGCGAGATCGAGGCTGGCGGGCTCTTCCGCGCCCTGGCCGAGCGCACCGAACCGATCCACCTCGGCGAGGTGATCCGCCACGAGCACGAGCTCGACCGCGACGCGGCGAGGCTGATCCGCGAGGGCGAAGGGGGTCGGGCGCTCGACCTCTACCGCTCCGAGGAGCGGGTAGTCGTCGCTCCCGATGCCGGGGCCCGCCGCGAGGCGATGCTCGCCGAGTGGCATGAGTCCTTCTCGGCGGGCGAGGACGCCGTGATGGTCGCCAAGCAGAACGTCGAGGTCGAGCGTCTGAACGCGATGGCCCGCCAGCTGCGCCGCGAAGCGGGCGAGCTGGGGGCGCAGGAGATCGAGGTCGGCGAAGCGCAGTTCGCCACCGGCGATCAGGTGATCACCCGTGTCAACGACCGCGGCGCCGACATCTACAACCGCGAGCGCTGGCAGATCGCCGAGGTCGACGCCGATGAGGGCCGCGTCGTCCTCGAGGGGATCGATCAGCAGCGCAGCGTCGAGGTCGACGCCGACTACCTCGCCCGCACCAACCCGCACTCAGATGCCCCGGCGCTGCAGCACGCCTACGCGATCACGACCTACTCGGCGCAGGGCACCACGGTGGACCGCGCCTTTGTCGCCGCCGATCCCTCGATGGACAAGCAGGAGCTCTACGTCGCCGCCTCGCGCTCACGCGGGGAGACGATGATCTTTGCCACGCCCGAGGTCCAGGTCGAGCGCGAGGACTTCGCCCCCGCCGACCGGTACATCCGCGAAGGTATCCCGCACATCGCCGAAGCCTCGGAGCGAGATCGCGCACAGCGGGCCGCACACGACGAGGCGCTTCGCGCCGAGCTGCGCGGGCTGCCGGTCGAGGAGCTGAGGGAGAGGCGCCAGGAGCTTGCCGTGAAGGCGAGAGGGGAGCAGGGGGTCGAGGAGCGTCGTGGCTCGGTAGAAGGTTGGCTCGGGCGCCAGGAAGAGAACCTCGACCACGCGACCCGCCACCGGGAAGCGGCCGAAGCGGCGCCGCGCAAGGTGCGCCGCGAGGCGCTGCCCGAGGCACAGGCCCGCGAGGAGAGCTGCGCCCAGCGGGTCGAAGAGGCGCGGGCAGAGATCGCCGAGATGCCGCCGGTCCGGCACGAGGCGCGCGCCGAGCTGGCCAACGTCGACCTCGTGCTCTCTGAACGCCACCGCACCGCGATCACCGCCGCCCAGCTCGCCCCGCCCAAGTACGTCGTCGGCGAGCTTGGCGAGCGTCCTGGCGATCCGGCTCAGCGCAGATCATGGGACCGCGGCGTCGCCGTGATCGAGGGCTACCGCCAAGAGCACGGAGTCACCGACCGCGAGAGCGCTTTCGGGAAGGAGCCGCACGACGCGATCGAGCGCTCACATTGGCAAGAGCAGCGCACCCGGCTCGCTGATCAGCAGCGGGTCCTACAGCGCCAGCAGGGACACTCGCTGGAGCACGACCTCGACCACGGGATGGAGATCGGCTAACGAAACAGTGGGCCGAACTCTGGCGGTACCGATGGGTCCGGCGCGCGGGCTAGCGTCTGTTCACATGAGCGCCAACCCACAACAGGTCTCCGCCGCCACGCTCTCGAGTGCCGACTTGATTTCGAATCGGGCCCTGAAGGAATCGGACGCGGACGACTTCGGCTACGCGGCGATCTCCGGACGGGTTGCGGAGTCGATACTTGCGCTGGATCCGCCCCTGACCATCGGATTGTTCGGTCCTTGGGGTTCGGGAAAGTCGAGCATGTACGAGTTGCTGCGAAGGGACTTTGCATCCCTTGATCGATCCACGCGCCTAGTCAGCTACGACGCCTCGACCTACGGCGGCGAGGCGTTGCAGCGGAACTTCATATCTCACATCGCCTCCCAGCTCGAATACAAGGATGCAAAGAAGGACTCCCGATTCCACGGCGGCCTTTACGAGAGCCGGAGGCATGTGAGCGTCGACTTCAAGGCTCTGAAGGAGACGGCGCGGCTAGCGGTCGGGTTGTTCGCGCTGGTCTGGTTTGGTTTCCTCCTTGTCTCCTGCCTGCTGGCTGGCCTGGCCTCGCTCGGGACCGACCAGAATTTCCTCGGCCAGGTTGGAGAGACGCTCCCTCGCCTGATAGCACCAGCCGCTGTCGGCGGCCTGTTTTTGGCCCTGTTCAGCATGGTGATAAAGGGGGCAACGGTCGAGGCGGACCAGTCGCGACCGGCATCCGATGAGGCCTTTGCGAACTGTTTTCGAGAGCTGGTTGAGCAGGGACGTAAGGACGGAAAGTTCAACAGGCTTGTGGTCTTCGTCGACGAGCTTGACCGGTGCTCCTCCAAGGACGTGGTTGCCACGCTGACGGCGATCCGGACCTTCCTAAATCAAGATCACGCGGTCTTCATCGTGGCTGCTGATCGTGCTGCACTTGAGCAAGCTCTCGAAAAGGAGCTCCCTCAGCCGACCCCGGTCGACGAAGAGAGTCCCTACTACAGCTCAGCCAGCTCCTTCTTCGACAAGGTCTTCCACGACCGCGTTCCGCTGCCCCCGCTGCGGGAGTCGCGCCTCTCCGAGTGGGCCTTTGAAAAGGTCGTGGACCGGGGCGGCTATTGGGCTGCGTTGCGCGAGGGGAGCGACCCGCGAAGTCTGCGCAGGGTTCTGTTTTTCCTCATCCCATCTCATGTGCGGGCGCCGCGGCGGGTCAAGGTTCTCCTCAACGCTTTCGTTCGCAGCGCGGCAATCGCGGCACATAGCGGTTTCGATTGGCAGGAGCGGGCTCGCGAGATCGCAAAGTTGACCGCCTTTGACGTTGAGTTTCCCTCGCTCGGCGCCGATCTGCGAAGCGAGCCACGTCTGCCGGAGTTGTTGCTGGAGCCTCCCAAGGATCCCTCTGAGAGGGTCGTGCGCCTATTGACCAAGCACGGCGCTGATCAAATCTCCCGACGTCCCGGTGGACTTGAGGAGTCCGATCCGGAAGACGACGGGTCCGAGCCGGCGGATCCGATTCTGGCGAAGGCTTCGGAGGGGGAGAGGCGGGCGCTGATCCGCGCCGAGCACGAGAATCTACGTCGCTACTTGGCGCGAACGCAGGACGTGAAGATTGGTCGCGATCTGCTCTTCCTCGATCGTGCCGGTGCCGCAGTGGGGCTCGATGACGTCGAACTCGCGGAGCTGCTCGATGAAGCGGTCGACGTCCCGTCAAACGTTGTTGACGCATTGCAGACCCGTGACGACCAGACCCGACAGCTGGCGACGAGGGTGCTGGCCGACATGGTCGAGCGCGAGTTTGGCGAGGAGCGTGTCAACGTGATGAACGCCTTGATGGGCACTGTCGCCCTGCTTGGCGACATGGACGAGATCGCCGATGCGGTGGCCGGCAGTATTACGAGCTACACCCGCGATGAGATACTGGATCAAGGGCATCTTGCCGACGCCCTCTCCGTTGCGGTCACTGCTGCGGGCTTTGGCGAACTCGAAACAGAGATTCTCAAGGACGAAAGGCTGCTAAGCGATCCTGACACTTTGGTCAAGGCCACTGCACTGCTTCCTAAGGTTCCCAACCAAGGAAGGCACAGGATCTACGAGGCAATTGCGGCGACGATTCCGGACGGGGGAGACCATTTCCTTCAGGCCTTGCGACAGCTCTCGGGCACGGTCGGCGCCGAATTGGTGAAGTCAGAGCCGGTCTACTCGGCCGTGTTCCGCTACGTCGGACCGGACGCCGAGGAGACGGGAGCACACGACCAACTGATCGAAGGCATCTACGAGATTGCTGAGGAAAAGGGCGCAGAGGGCGTGCCGCTGGGCATGGCAGCCCATCGGCTTCTGCTGAAGGAGGAGATCGCCTATGTGCCTTTCCAGCGCCACGCCGAGCGGATTCTTTCTGAGATGGAGCGTGACGAACGCGACCTGGACATCCTGCTGGCCCTGCTTCACTTTGGACACCGCGATTCGGAATTCTGGCTTGCACAACTCTCAGACGGCGACTACGCCTCACCCGAGCATGGCCTTCGTGCGGCTCAGATCGTGATTACTCAACTCCGTGATGTCGACCTAACCGCCGAGGATGAGCCAGCTCTGTTGTTGTCGACTATCGATCAGCTGGCACCGTTTTTGGTGATGTCCGCAGAGGAGCAGTACTCGGAACTTCAAGAGACCTTGAGAACTCGTCTCAGCGGAGCGGCATGGTGGAGTGATGAGACTGTGTGTGCTGCACAGAAAGGGCTGCATCAAGTTGGCCACGCATTGGCCGCGCTCGGCACGCCTGACACTGGCGAACTTCACGAGACGCTTGCCGATGATCTCCGGCGAGCGCCCGTTGACGCCCCGTCGCTGACCAAGCTCACCACCCATGGTCTTACGACTATGGGTGGCAAATTGGGAAGATCGGCCGGAGCGGTTCTGGAGATGCTGGCCAAGGCTGAGGATGAGGGCAACTCGGTCCCGGTTTGGACGACGAGGGCTCGAGTTGCCTTGGCGCTGGCGGCTCGCCAGGCCGGGGCTGCCATAGACGCGTCTGTGGTCAGCAAGGCCGCCATGGTCGACGCGGCCACCCAGGACAGCGATCACGGCAAGGCAGCCGTAGCCGACTGGCTTCGGCTCGGCCCCAGCGTGGAGTCGGTCAGCGACGTTCTTGTAGCCCTGCAGGGACGTTCAACGCCCGCTCTTGAAAGTTCTGCTGAGGCATGGTGTGAGGAGGCCACTGGCACCGAAGCTACCGCCTTGGCGAAGCGACTCCTTGGTGGTCAGCAATGGGAAAGGCAATGGCTTGATCTGCTCGTTGCGGGGGGTATCGAAGAGCTCTCCCTGGTCGAACACATCGCGGACCAGATTCGCGAGGCTTCCCAAGGCAGCCGCCGTCAGGAACTCGCGGACACGCTTACGCGGATCCACCCCGTCGATCCGGCCGCCCAGAAAGCGGTCGCCGATCTAATGGTCAGGTTGACCGGGAGCGGGAAGCAGGTCGACTTTAAGGCGGCCATCAGGATGATCCCGGCGCTCGGCACCGAACACCGGTCTGCTCGGCGTCTACGCGGAGCCTTTCAGGGCGCGGCGGAGGAGGACGGGTTTCAGTTGAGCGAGCGGGCCGCCGTACAGCTCGCTGAAGCCGGCGTGAAAGTGCCTAAGAAGGCGGTCAAGAAGGGGGTATGGGGGAGCGTTAAGGACTTGTTCCGCTAGGAATTCAATACAGCTTTGTCGACATGGTTTGGAGGGGTAGATCCGGTGAATTGGAGACACGTAGGTTGCGTCACTTGAGGAACGTGGTGTAGCTTCGACGCTATGTTTGCTAACGACCTGCCTCCCCAAATGAAGCTCCTCGACGCGACCTACCACGACAGGCGAATTGCCCGACGGCTCAAGGAGGACCCTGAGTTCCGGGCGGAGTTCGAGCGGCAGCGCCGGGAGATCGCGAGGATCGACTCGTCCGTTCGCAGGCGCAACGAGTTCACTGCTGCGATCTAGATTGAGCCTGGGTCGAATCCCGAGGCGTCGGGGAGGCCGAGCCAGTCCAACATCTCCTGGTGCCGTTCATGGGCCGGATCGGCGAGGATCTCCTTCAGTTCCGCGTATCCCCAGCGGCCACCGCAGTCCTCCGGCGGACAGGCGCCCTTGGCCGCAACGAGGACCGGGTACTTGACCTCGGGGTCGGCGTCGAGAAGCTCTTCGACGACGACCTCGTGCTCCCAGTTGTCGCCGAGATCGTAGGTGTAGAGGAGGCGGTCGCCGACGTTGTCGAGGAGCTGGCCGAGGCTCGCCCGGCGCTCGTCGGCGAGTTCGAGCTCCGGCTCGGGAACCCCGAATTGCTCATCGCCGCTTTGGAAGACGTGCAGGTGATAGCCCGCCCAGCCGAACGCAGCGAGAATCGTCTCGTGCAGTCGATCGAGCGTGGTGTCGGCATCGAGTTGCAGTTGCCGCCAGACAGGTGGCTTGGATATACCCAGGAGCTTGACCTTGATCTGCATGACGCTGCTGCCCTGATCTCGACCCTGTCTCTTCATTTCTCCGGAAAGATCGCCCATCGAGATTCCTCAGCCTGGCTCGACCATGCCGAAGCGCTCGTCGAAGGCGTCGCGGTCCTCGACGGCGATCGCCTGGGCGAAGCGGCTAGCGGTAATCGTGAAGCGGTCGAGGAAGCCGACGCTGCCGAGCAGGACGAAGCTGTAGCTGTGCCAGCCCTGCACGAAGCCGACCTGGGCCTCCCACTCGCGATACTCGCTGACCTCGGCGTCGCCGGCGTGCAGTCGCAGCGAAACCGTCTTGTACTGCGCCTTGTGGTACTTGCCGCCGACTCCGTGGCTGGTTTCGCCCTCGTGGTCGTCGAGGTCGATGCCGAGCTCTTCGGCGAGCAGATCGCTCGCGAGGATCGCGTCGGCGCCGGTGTCCACCAACCCATCCAGCACCGTCGTCGTCTCTCCCGCGTGAGCCATGGAGACCTCAACGAAGGGACGGAATATCGGCTGGTCCATCCGGGTGAAGTACGGGTCCTCCCGGTAGGGGTACAGCCAGGGGAGCGGCCCTGGCTCAGCCAAGGCCGACGGGGACGGGCTCGCCGGGGTACGGAACTCGGCCCCGTACCACGACGTGGTTGCGCCCCTTTGCCTTGCGGAGGACGACCTTCGGGTCCTCGTCGGCGATTACGATCTCGCCGGTGCGCGCGTCCATCGCCACGTACTTGCCCTCGTAGCCTCGGAAGTCGGTGCGGATCGGTTTCACGCAAACGATGATACCCGCAGATCTGGCGGATACGAGGCCGTGCTGGACCGACCTCTGAGAACTTTGTCCCCGAATTTGTCCCCGACTCCACCGAACTCCTCGAAACTCCACCGAACTCCCTGGACTCAGCAGGCACAGATCGACCGCAAACGGCTTCCCCGAGGCAATTCTCAGTCCGGAAACCGGGGTTCGAATCCCCGTAGCGGTATCGCTTCTAGTGCGTCTCGAATTGCTTTGGGGCATTCTTGTGATTCGTCTCGGAGTCGCCTCAAACCGCGCCGTGGAAGGCGGTACGGTTGGCACATGGCCGAGTCCTACCACGACCGGCGACTCGCGCGGCGACTCAAGGAAGATCCCGAGTTCCGGGCGGAGTTCGAGCGGCAGCGCCAGGAGATCGCCAGGATCGACTCATCCGCTCGCAAGCTGCGCTTTGCTCTGTCGGGTAGTGCCAAGGAGCGCGGCGGGAGAATCAGGGCCGCGATCAAAGCCAACCGCGAGACGGTTCGCCGGCTGGCGAAATAGACCTCGACTGTCTACCTGGTGCGGGGCTCAGTGACCCAGATGGCGATCACACTCGGCCAAGATCGAAGCGGGCGCGTTCGACCCGGAGCATCTCCAACTGCTGACCGCGGGTGCCGCGGGGGCGCCTCGGTCCATCTTGCTCCGTGGCATGAGGTGCCCGATTTGCCTGGTACAAGATTCCTAATGGCACAGCCGGCAACGCAGATCGATCTCTTCGCTTGGGCTGAGGAGCTGGAGCGCGAGCAGAGTCGGATCGCCAAGGCGAACCACGCTCGCTCCGAGCGTCGCGGCTTCCTCGTCTTTTGCCACCGACCCTGACGCAGGCCCCGATTCCCCGGACTACCGGCGCGTCTACGCGACCGAGGAGAAGACTCCGGCCCGCGCCATCCGCAAGGTCAGGCCACTGGTCCCCGATCGTCGTCTTCGCGCCTACCTGGCGACCGGCCAGTATCGCCACGAGTTGGCGAACGCCCGCTGGGTGGCGTAGGACCCCTCCAAACAAACTGGCGTTCTCCCGCGACAAAAGTCCACCATCTCACCCGTATTGACATTCTCGCTCTTTTCGCCTACTCTGGCCGCATGGCGCAGTTGATGCAGGTCCGACAGGCCGCCCGCGCATTGGGGGTCCACGAGAACACGGTCCGCCGCTGGGAGGAGCGCGGTCTTCTGCGCGCGGTTCGACTTCCGAGTGGGGTGCGGCGCTTCCGGACGGAGGACGTGGAGGCGATGCGCGAGCAGATGTTCAGCGGCTTCGCGCCGCTGCGCGAGGACGACGACGTTGTCCCGGTGACGCGCGTCCGCTCGATCGACTGAAAGCTGTCGTCCCCCGGTCGTAGGGTTCGAGGCCCGTGAGGGGCGGTGAGTGATGGGACCCGGAGAGCATCGGCCACAAGACGAGCAGTACTGGACGCCACCTTGGTCGACGGCGCTGTTTGTCGGCGACCTCTTCGAGGCGATTCCGTTCGGCGATCAGCCGACGACGATTCGCCGCGCCGAGGACGGCAAGCACTTCGTCGGCGAGGTCGCCTTCGCCTACGGGCTTCTGACTCAGATCCGTGAGTAGCGCCGGGTTGGAGTGAAATCGCCGCCGCAGGGGTGT
>JBBDRM010000102.1 GCA_040905475.1 Actinomycetota bacterium | reverse complement strand
CCCCGACCTCCGGGACCACAACCCGGCGCTCTAACCAACTGAGCTACGGCCACCACGGTTCGAACGCGCGCCCGAGAGGACTCGAACCCCTAACCCGCTGGGTAGAAACCAGCTGCTCTATCCATTTGAGCTACGGGCGCAGGCTTCGAAGAAAGTGTAGCAGCGGGCCCGGAGGGCGCTTTCAGGAAACGCTTCGCGCCGTTCGCCGAACCAAGATCCCGCCGCCGACCGCGAGTACCAGGGTCGTGGCTGCCGGCCAGAGCAGCGATCCTCCACCCGTGCGCGGCAGCTCTTCTCCCTCGCCGGGAGACACCTCGGGCCCGGGGGCCGTCTCGGTCTCCGTCGCCGTCGGGAACAGCGGGGTCTCGGACTCCGTGGGGACCGGGCCGGGGAACGTGAAGGTCTCGGATGGGGTCGGGGAGGTGGTCGGGAGCGTCAGCGGCTCTTCGTCGTCTCCCTTGAGGAAAACGGCTCCGATCCCAACGGCGAGCAGCACGACGATCAGCCCAGCCAGGACGCGTTCCGACGTGCCCACGTTCAGGCCCTCCAGGTCAACGAATTACAGGCATGTAACTCTAGCATGGGAAGGAACGGCCGCAGCCCCGGCCGGCGGGCGGGAAGGTCGAGCGGGCGAAGGGAATCGAACCCTTATCACGAGCTTGGAAGGCTCGAGCTCTACCATTGAGCTACGCCCGCGGAGCCCGGCGCATCGTAGCATCGCCGCTGCGTCACGCTCCGCGAAGCCATCTCCGCTGGTTCTCGATCCGGCCCCGGAAAGGGGACTGGGGTGAGCCCTTGGCTCACCCCAGCGGGGGATGCACTCCCGCCTCGGGGGCGACGGAAGCATGATTGTCCATACCCTCAGCAGAAACGCTGAAACCTGGCGTGCGGGAGAAATCTGAACACCGAACCTGCGTTCGAAGATGGCGTCCGTCCTAACTTTTCCCCGACTCCGCTGATGGTCGGTAGGCAATGACCTCGACCGTTTCGAGGGTGACGAGTCCGTCGGCGATCATCTCGTCGAGGCTCGGCAGGATCGCCCGGATGTTCTCGTCAGTGTCCACGATCTCGATCAAGACCGGGAGGTCCTCCGATAGCCTCAAGATGCGCGCCGTGTGGAGATGGCTTTCAGCGCCGAACCCCTCGATGCCGCGCACAACCGTTGCCCCGGCGAGTCCTGCTTTGCGGACGGCCTCCACGATCGCCTGATAGAGCGGCTTGCCGTGCCAGGTGTCGGATTCTCCGATGAAGATGCGGAGCAACTTCCCGGTGCCTTCGAGTTTCATAGCGCCCTCCCGAGGGCCGTGCCCATATAGACGGCAGCGATCCCAGCCGCGACGCTCGCGCCGACGTTGATCGCGGCGAGCAGAACGGCTCCGTCTTCCCCGAGACGCATCGTCTCGAACGCGAAGGTGGAAAACGTCGTGTACGCCCCGACGAAGCCGATGGTCAATGTCGAGCGAAGCGCGGGGTGCGGCAAGAAGCGCTCCGTGAGCAGCGTGAAGACAAGCCCGAGAACGAAACAACCCGACACGTTCACAACGAGGGTGCCCCATGGGAATGCGCCGCGCGTGCGTGACGAAACCCATCCCTCAACTGCGTAACGGCTGACGGCCCCTGCGAACCCCGCGACGCCTATCCAGATCGTTCTCACTCAGCCCTCCCAAAAACGAAACGGCTCCCACCGCTTCGGTAGGAGCCATCAGCGGCCCGGAGGCCGCAGTTCGGGCGAGCCCCATCGCCCGGCGCAGAGGATAGGGCAGCAACGAGGCAAGGTCAACGCGCTAGGATCACCGGCTCCATGCGCTGGTGCTCTTAGGTCGCGAAGCCATTTCCGCTGCTAGTCGGGGCGGGCGGATTCGAACCGCCGGCCTCCTGCTCCCAAAGCAGGCGCGCTAACCAAGCTGCGCTACGCCCCGCCGATAACCCTTCTGTGCCCTGCCCTAGACCTGGATGACGCCGATCCCGGCGCCGCTTTGCAGCCAGCTGGCAACCAGCCCCTTCAGTGTGCGCCCGTCTTTCACTTCTCGCCAGAACAGGTCTACCTGGGGGGCCGGCTAATCTTTGTTGGGAACGATGTCGTGGAGCGCCACGACGCCACCGGGACGAACCATCGCGGAACCAGAACGATACCAAGCCCGCGGAGGCAGCCCGAGGCTAAGATACGGCCCCGCATGAAAACCACCGTTTCCCAGGAAGGCCCCACGAAGGTCCGCATCTCGGTCGAAGCGACTCCGGACGAGGTCGCACCCGCGGTCGAGCGCGCGTTCGAACGGCTCGCCGGCGAGGTGAAGGTTCCGGGCTTCCGCCAGGGCAAGGTGCCGCGCAAGGTCCTCGAGGCGCGGCTCGGCGCGGATCAGATCCGAGAGGCGTCCCTGCAGGAAGCCGTCCCGCTCCTCTGGCGTCGGGCGATGACCGAGAGCGATGTCTCGCCGATCTCGCTCCCCGACATCGAGGTTCGCTCCTACGACGACCGGGGGCTCGCTTTCGACGCGCTGTTCGAGGTTCGGCCGGAGATCAATCTCCCCGACTTCTCGCAGATCAGCGTCGAACGACCCCAGGCTGCCGTGACGGACGAAGAGCTCGACGAGCAGATCGTCCGCTTGCAGGACCGCTTCGCAACGCTCGAGACGATTACGCGTCCCGCGCACTCAGGGGACTTCGCGCTGATAGACCTCAAGGGATACGTCCACGACAAGGAGGTCCCCGAGGCGAGCGCGACCGACCTGCTCTACGAGGTGGGGTCGGAGCGGTTCGTCCCCGAGCTCGATCGCGAGCTCGAGGGGAAGCGGCAGGGAGACATCCTGAAATTCAACGCGACCCTGCCGGAAACGTACCCGGGGGAATCCGCGGGAAAAGAGATCACCTTCCAAGTATTGGTGAAAGAGATCAGGCAGAAGAACCTTCCGGCATTGGACGACGAGTTCGCCAAAACGGCATCGGAGTTCGACACGCTGGACGAGCTGCGCGCCGATGTCCGCACGCGGATCGAGGAACTGAAACGTGTTTCAGCCGATGCCGAAGTTCGGAACCGCCTCCTCGAGAAGGTCATCGAGCAAGCCAGCGTCCCGGTGCCCGAGGCCCTCGCCAACGACGAGATGTCTTACCGCGCTGCGCGGCTTTCCGACCAGCTACGCCACGCCGGCGTTTCGCTCGAGCAGTACTTGGAGCGAACCGGTCAAACCGAGGAGCAGATCACCGAGGACCTGCGCCGACAGGCCGAGCGGAACGTGGCGGCCCAGTTGATCCTGGACGAAGTCGGGAAACGCGAGGAGCTCGAGGCGTCGGAAGAGGATGTCCAAGCCGAGCTGCTCACACACGCCCAAGCGCTGCAGAAAGAGCCCGATGAGCTGCGCGAGAGCTTGGTCTCCGGCGGCCGGTTGGGGGCCCTCTCCGCTGATATCATCAGGCGGAAGGCGCTTGACCTGATCGTTGAGCGCGCCGAAGTGAAAGAAGAGTCAAAACCAGCCTAGAGCGTAGATCCCAAGCAGGAGGCACCCCGTGAAGAATTACATGGTCCCGATCGTCGTCGAGCAGACGAACCGCGGAGAACGATCCTTCGACATCTACTCGCGGCTTCTCAAGGAGCGGATCGTCTTCTTGGGCACCGAGGTCGACGACACGGTCGCGAACCTCATCATGGCGCAGCTGATCCACCTCGAAGCCGAGGACCCCTCGAAGGACATCTCGATCTACGTCAACTCGCCGGGCGGATCGATCACCGCGCTCTTCGCGATCTACGACACGATGCAGTACATCAAGCCCGATGTCTCGACCCTGTGCATGGGCCAGGCCGCCAGCGCCGCGGCCGTCCTGCTTGCCGCTGGCGCGCACGGCAAGCGGTACGCGCTGCCGCACGCGCGGATCCTCATCCACCAGCCGCACGGACAGGCCGGTGGTCAGGCGGTCGACATCGAGATCCAGGCACGGGAGATTCTCCGCTATCGGCGGCTTCTCGATGAGCTCCTCGCCGAGCACACGGGCCAGACGCTGGAGAAAGTTTCGAAAGACACGGATCGCGACTTCATCATGACCGCTGACGAGGCGAAAGCCTATGGTATCGTTGACGAGATCATTTCTTCCCGTAAAACACAGCAAGTAGCCGCTGCGGTTGGTGCGGCAAACGGTTCGTAAAACTCGATAAACCCGAAGAGAACGGGAGCCGGTGGTGGCCAAATTCGGGGATGGCGGCGACCTGCTGAAGTGTTCCTTCTGCGGGAAATCGCAGAAACAGGTAAAGAAGCTCATCGCCGGTCCCGGCGTCTACATCTGCGACGAGTGCATCGACCTCTGCAACGAGATCATCGAGG
>JBBDRM010000101.1 GCA_040905475.1 Actinomycetota bacterium | reverse complement strand
GGTCGCGACGATGTCTTCCTTGGTGAGGACGGTGGTGGAAGGATCGACGCTCAGCTGCAGCTTCTTGTTGACCTTGTAGCGGCCGACCTTCGCGAGGTCGTAGCGCTTCCCATTGAAGAACAGCCCTTCGAGGAGGTTGCGCGCGGAATCCACCGTTGGAGGCTCACCCGGACGGAGCTTCCGGTAGATGTCCATCAGCGCTTCCTCGGCGGTCATGTTCTTGTCCTTCTCGAGCGTCGTCGAGATGGACTCGGCTCCATCGAACATGTCGAGGATGTCGCCGTCGTTGTAGCCGAGGGCCTTGAGCAGGACCGTGACGTTCTGGCGGCGCTTCCGGTCCACGCGAACGCCGACGAGATCGCGCTTGTCGACCTCGAACTCGAGCCACGCCCCACGGGACGGGATCACCTTGCAGGTGAACAGCTCCTTGTCAGTCGTCTTGTCGAGCTCTCGAGAGAAGTACACGCCAGGCGAACGGACGAGCTGCGAAACGACGACGCGCTCGGTGCCGTTGATGACGAACGTGCCCTTGTTCGTCATGATCGGGAAGTCGCCCATGAACACGGTCTGGGCCTTGATCTCTCCGGTGGCCGTGTTGTGGAACTCGGCCTGCACGAACAAGGGCTGCGAGAAGGTCATGTCCTTGTCGTGGCACTCTTCGACGGAGTACTTGGGGTCTTCGAAGCGGTGGTCCTTGAAATAGAGCTTCATGACGCCCTGGTAGTCCTCGATCGGGGAGATCTCGGCGAAGGTTTCCTTCAAGCCTTCGGAGAGGAGCCAATCGAAGGACTCGCGCTGGATCGCGATCAGATCCGGCAGCGGAAGTGTTTCGGTGGTCTTGGCGAAAGACAGACGCTCAGAGGCGGCAGTAGGCAAAACGCTCCCCCTCCTCTACCGAGGATATGTTGCGTGAACTAGCGAGGACGTGCGGAAACGCGGGTCACCCCAAAGAAGACAACGCGAAAGGGCAGGGTAGCATTTCCGCTTCCCTGCCGTCAAGCAGCGGGTCACCGAGCTCGATATGAGAACAAACCTGGGAGCGAGGCTACCCCTCGCCTTCTCACACCGTCAAGGATTAACCAAGAAACCGCAGGTCAGAGATAGCACGGAGGGCCGCTGCCGGCTACTTGACCTCGACCGAGGCGCCGGCGCCTTCGAGCTGGGCTTTGATCTTCTCCGCCTCTTCCTTCGTTACTTTCTCGCGAACCGGGGCTGGGGCGGCTTCCACCAGGTCCTTAGCTTCCTTCAGGCCGAGAGCAGTGATGGCACGGACCTCCTTGATGACGTTGATCTTCTTCTCGCCGGCGGCCAAAAGGATCACATCGAACTCCGTCTTCTCTTCGGACTCTTCTCCCCCGCCGCCACCGCCACCGCCGGGGCCGGCCATCATCGCCACCGGTGCCGCCGCGGTGACGCCGAACTTCTCCTCGAACTTCTTGATGAATTCCGACAGCTCGATCAGGTTCCACTCGCCGATCGCGTCGAGGACCTCATCACCGGAAAGCTTCGCCATCGTCGTCCCCTCCTACTCGTTACGCGGCTTCTGAGGCCGCGAGATCGTCCTTGAGTTGTGCCAAAACTGCTCCGAGCTGGTTGAAGCCTGCTGCGAAGACGTTGGCCGCTTGTTGCAGCGGCGTTATCGCCATCGAGACGAGTTTCGAGAGCATGACCTCACGGGACTCGAGGGTAGATAGCGCCTTCGCCCGTTCGGCGGACAGGACCTGACCCTCGAACACTCCGCCCTTGAGGACCAGCGCCGGCGCTTTCTTGGCGAAGTCCGCGATGTCCTTAGCGGCCTTGGCCACGTCGCCCGTCACGTACGCGATGGCCGTGGGACCCTGGAGCATCGGGATGAGATCCTCGTGACCCGCCTCGCGCGCAGCGATCGTCGCGAGCGTGTTCTTCACGACCTTGTACTCCGCCACGCCCTCGAGCGCGCGACGCAAGTCCGCAAGCTCTTGAACCGTCAAGCCGCGGTACTCCGTGAGCAGCACAGCTCCGGAGTTCAAGCGGTCCTTGATCGTTGCAACCGCCTCCACCTTGTTAGAGCGGGGTCCGCCCTCGGGAGGCCTCGGCCCGCCCACCTTCTTCTTGGTTTTCGGTCCTGTCTTGACCTTCGCCACGTGCCCTCCAAATGAAGAAGCGGCCGCCTGAGACAGGTCGGCCGCTCGCGCGGTGAGCCTCGGGAGGCTCCCTTGCGGGTGCTTAAGCCGCTATCGCGGCACCTCCTGTCTCGGGCGATGACGGAGCATACGGGGGCGCAACCCCCCGGTCAATCGACGAGCAACGAAGGCTACGACTCCTTGGTCTCCGAGTGGCGGCCGGCGTCGACCTTCACGCCCGGCCCCATCGTCGAGGAGATCGTGACCCCCTTGATGTACTTGCCTTTCGCCGCAGAAGGCTTGGCTCGAACGATCTCGTCGAGGACCGCCTGCAGGTTCTCGAGCAGCGCATCCTCGTTGAACGATGCCTTCCCGATGACGAGGTGAACGTTGGCGCCCTTGTCGACGCGGTACTCGAGCTTTCCGGCCTTGATCTCTTTCACCGCCTTGCCGACCTCGGGGGTCACGGTTCCGGCTTTCGGGTTCGGCATCAGGCCTCTCGGTCCGAGGATCCGACCGAGCTTGCCGACCATCCCCATCATGTCGGGGGTGGCAACCACGGCGTCGAAGTCGAGGAAGTTCTCGTTCTGGATACGGTCGGCGAGGTCCTGGGCGCCCACGATGTCGGCGCCGGCCTCTTTCGCTTGCTGCGCGGCTTCCCCGGCTGCGAACGCGGCTACGCGGACGCTCTTGCCGGTGCCGTGAGGCAGCGAGACCGTGCCCCGCACCATCTGGTCGGCCTTCCGTGGGTCGACGCCGAGCCGTATCGCCACGTCGACGGACTCATCGAACTTACGCTTGGCGGCGCCCTTGATCAGCGAAACGGCTTCCGCCGGCGGGTAGATCTTGTCGCGCTCGATGGTCTTCGCCGCTTCGGCGTACTTCTTCCCTGCCATGACTGCCTCCTGTGGTCCGCGGCGGGCGCGCCCGCCTCCCACGCGGTCGAGGTTCTGTCGTTACTCGACGACGGTTACGCCCATGCTGCGAGCCGTACCGACGATGATCTTCATCGCAGCGTCGATGTCGTTGGCGTTGAGGTCCGGCATCTTGAGCTCGGCGATCTCTTTCACCTGAGCCTTGCGGATCGTCCCGACCTTATTGCGGTTCGGCTCCCCTGAGCCCTTCTCGATGCCCGCCTTCTGGCGGATGAGAACGGCGGCCGGCGGCGTCTTGGTGACGAGCGAGAACGAGCGGTCCTCGTAGATCGTGACCTCGACCGGGATGATCTGGCCCGGCTGGCTCTGCGTCATCGCGTTGTACTGCTTGCAGAACTCCATGATGTTGACGCCGTGCGGCCCGAGGGCCGTGCCCACGGGCGGCGCCGGAGTCGCCTGCCCGGCCGGGATCTGAAGCTTCACGACCGTCATGATCTTCTTCTTCTTGGGAGGCATCTTCTCGCTCCTCGGCTACACCTTGGCGACCTGATCGAAGCCGAGCTCGACCGGCGTCTCGCGCCCGAAGATGTTCACGAGCACTTTGAGCTTCGAGCGATCGGTGTCGATCTCGGAGATCAGACCTTGGAAGTTGGCGAACGGTCCCGTCGTGACGCGAACCGGATCGTTGAGCGACCATTCGAGCTTGGGCTTCGGGCGCTCACCCACCGCCTTGCGCTGGAGGATCCGGTCGACCTCACGCTCGGAGAGCGGGATCGGCTTCGTGCCGGAGCCGACGAACCCCGTGACGCCAGGCGTGTTTCGGACCACGTACCAGGAGTCGTCGTCGAGATCCATGCGCACAAGCAGGTAACCGGGAAACACTTTGCGCTGTACGACCTGCTTCTTGCCGCTCTTGATCTCCATCACGTCTTCCATCGGGATCGTGACCTCGAAGATCTTCTCCTCCATGTTCATGGACGTGATGCGGCTCTGGAGATTCGCCTTCACTTTGTTCTCATAGCCCGCGTAGGTGTGCACCACGAACCAGTCGCCGGGCTGGAAGATCCGCGCAACGGCTGCTGACTCCTCTTCCCCTTCTTCGCCTTCTCCACCGGCCGAGACTTCCTCGCTCGGCTCGGGCTCGGCGAGCGCCACGGAGACCTCGATCTCTGCGTCGGCTGCGGCGCGCTGCGCGACCTCAGCGGAAGCGCGCGCGGTCGCCGAGGCAGCGGCGATCGCTTGCTGGATGTCGGCCGCGATGCTTGAGGCATCCTCTGCGGCAGGCTCATCGATCTCCTCGGCTGCAGGCTCCTCAGGCGCAGGCGCTTCGGGCGCTGCCGGTGCGGGGGCTTCGGTTGCGGCGGCCGCGACGACCTCGGGCTCGGTGGCTGTCTGCGGCTCGACCGGTGCGGGCTCGGCTTGCGGCTCGGGCTCGGCCGGGACCTCAAAAGCGGCTGGCGCCTCGGGTGTGGGAGTCTCTACCGCTTCGGCAGGCTCGTCCTCGAGTTTGGGTGAGACCGGGGGCTCGTCGGCCGGCCCGGGCTGCGCTTCCTCGTGTGGTTCGACGGCTTCGTGGCCGTTGGGCTCGACGGAGACGTCCTCCATCGAATTGGAGGGCTCATCGCCGTTCAGGGCGGGCTCGATCGCTGGGTTCTCGTTCTCTGGGTTCATCGTGGATTCGTTAGCGTGCGAAGACCTTCAGCACGGCGCGCGCGAAGCCGTAGTCGAGCCCGAACACATAGAACGTCACGAACGTCACCGTGACGAGAACGACGACCGTATAGGTGATGACCTCGCCTCTCGTTGGCCACGCCACCTTCTTCAGCTCGTTCCGTACCTCGCGCAGGAATTGGCGCGGGGGCGTCCGTTTCCTCTTCTCGATGCCGCCGGCGCTCGGCGAACGCGGCGTCGGGGCAAGCCCCTTCTGGCCGCGGTTTTCCGCAGCCTGCTGCCTAGCGAGGAGTCGTTTGGTCTGACGATTCATGCCCTGGATCCTCTAGCTTGGCAGGGCCGGAGGGACTCGAACCCCCAACCCCCGGTTTTGGAGACCGGTGCTCTACCGGATTGAGCTACGGCCCTCCGCAGCGAGGAAACCCCCGCCCGCAAACCCGCACAGTATAGGGTCGGGCTCCGAAGGGTGTAAAGCGAACCGGGATGCGACACCCACCCTGAACAGCGGAAACGAGATCAACGCGCGGTCAGGACCCAGATTTCATTACCTTTTGGACGGCATCCAAGCCTGGCTCGCACCGGCGGTCAGGCGTTCGCGATGCGCGTCGAGCGCGTCGAGCGCGCGGCTCGCCACAGAGCGAAGGCCGCGCCCGCGGCGACGAGCGCCGCGCCGGCCGAAACGATCGCCTCACGGTTGTCGGCGACGACACGGGCGATCTCCGGGGAGACGATCGGCGGCACCGGCAGGAACCGGTGACGGCGCTCTCCCCTGACATGCTCGGCGATGGCTTGCGCGAGGAAGGCCGGCGGCTCGATCTCCCGGTCGTTGAGGGTCGCGAGCCCGGCCGCGAGGGTGCGGTAGCGGGCCGACTCTGCCCGACACGATTCGCACCCGGCGACGTGAGCCTCGACCCAACGGATCGTTGCGGCGCCGAGCTCCCCACCGGCGACACCCGGCAGGTACGGAGCTACCTGTTCGCAGTTCATGAGGTCTTCTTCCGTCTCATCGGCACAACAACCTCGTTTCCGTAAAGCTCCTCCGCCAGCCGGCGCCTGGCCCGGAAAACGCGAACCTTGACGGCGCCCTCAGTCGCGCCGACCTGCTTGGCGATCTCGGCCAGCGAGAACCCATACACATCCTTCATGACCAACACCGTCCGCATCGGCGCCGGGAGCCGCGTGAGAGCTTGGTCGAGCGCTTCCGACTCGACCGGCTCCTCCGCCTGCACCGGAGCCCGTTCCAACGGCACCAGATCCGCGGGGTCCACCGGTTCGGCTTCGCGGCCCCGGCGTTTGAGGTGCGTCATCGCCGCGTTGGCCGCGATCCGGTAAGCCCACGTCGCGAACGCCGCGTCACCTCGGTACGACCGCAACGAGCGCCAGATCCGGAGATAGGTGTCTTGCATGACGTCCGCCGCGTCGTCGTGGTTGCCGACGAGCCGAAACACCAGGCCGTAGACGGCCTTGTGTGTCTGTTCGATGAGCGCCTCGAAGGCTCCGGGGTCGCCCCGTTTGGCCGCCTCGACGAGCGTGGCGTCGATGTGCAAGAACCCTCCGAGTCGTTTGACCCTCGAGCCCGCTCCCAGGTTACCGCCCGGATCGGGTCAGTCTCGGTGGGAAAGAAGCATCTCATGCTGGTGCTTCCAGCGATCGAAGAAGAGGTTCCAGTTCTTCTTGGACCGTTTGGCACGTTCTTCATCATCGACGGTGGTCCACCCTCGATGGGTGTGCTTGGCAGCGGGGAGCGCGACCACGACCGCTCGGGTACCGAGCGCGCGGAGTTGGAACGACAGATCGATGTCGGCGTGTCGATACCACCGGAACTTCTCATGGATCAGGCCCTTGGCGAGGAGATCGCGCCGGGTGGCCAGCAAGTAGCCCTCGATCGCGTCGACCTCCGGGCCGGGCGCCTCGGTGAACTCTCGCATATCCGCCGAGACGATCCCCCACGGACCGGCCACGCCGACCGACCGATCCTCGAACGCTTCCGCCAACGGCCCGAGAACGTCCCCGGTGGGCTCGACGGCGAGGTCGGCGATCACGAAGATCCGCCCGCGGCCGGTCTTCAGCCCCGCGTTGCGAGCCTGCCCGTAGCCCAGCTCGCGACCGAGGTGCAGCACGCGGATCCGCTCCGACGCGAGGGACTCGAGCCATTCGGTCTGATCGGACGCGTTGTCTACGAGCACGACCTCGTAGTCGTGGGACGCGCAGTACTTCGCCAAGCCGGCGAGGAATCGCTCCACGTCGTCGGGGAAGCCTTCGTACAGGAGATGGATCGAGAACTCGAGCTGCGACGGCTCGTCGAGAAGGTTTTCGATCGCCGCCGGATCCACCGGCGTGAACGCCGCTCGCGCTTCGGCCGTCGCGCCCGCTGGCGTGTCGCGGACGTCGAAGCCGAGCGCAGCGATCTCGTCCCGTATCGTGTCGGCGCGCGCGAAGTCCTTCGAAGCTCTTGCGTTCTGCCGCTCGGCGAGCAGCCGTTCGACGTCCGGCGGGACGTGATCCTCGGGGCTCATCGGACGACTGGGTTAGGCGAGCTCGACCTCCGCCTCGGCGGCGCCGACGTTCGCGTCGCCTACGGCGGCGGACACCTCGAGGACCACTCGGTTGGCGTCGAGCTTGCGGGCGACCCTCCCCGAGACCGTCACCTTGTTGCCGGTGTCGTTCGGAACCACAACGGGCAGGGTGAACCGCGTCTTGAACCGCTTCACGGCGCCGGGGTCGCCGATCCAGTCGGTTACGAACTGCCCTATGCGGGCCATCGTGAACATCCCGTGGCTGATCACGTCCGGAAGACCGACCGATTTCGCGAAGGGCTCGTTCCAATGGATCGGATTGAAGTCACCGGACGCGCCGGCATACATGACGAGATTCAATCGCTGAACATCGTAGGTCCACGGCTTGAGCTCTTCACCCTCGGAGACATCGGCGTAGCGCACCTTGGCCGTCATCGCTCAACCCTCCGGCGGGGCCGTGCCCCGGCTGACGATCACCGAGCGCGCGATCGCGACTTTCTCGCCACTGGAGGTCTCGATCGAGGCCTCGTAGGTCATGAACTCGTTCTTTCCTCTTGCGGTGATGGCGGAGATCCTCGGCTTCCCGATGAGGACGTCTCCCGGCTTCACCGGCCGGACCAACTCGAACTCCTGCTCGCCGTGTACCACCATGGCGTAGTTCAGGCCCAGGTCTGGGTCGCCCACCACTTGCGGGCCGAACTTGAAGCCGAGCGTGGTCAGGAACGTCGGCGGCGCGATGATGTCGTCGTAGCCCGCCGCCTTCGCGGCGGCCTCGTCGTGGTAGATCGGGTTGAAGTCCCCGATCGCCGTCGCGAAGTCGCGGATCTTCTCGCGGCCGACCTCATAAGGGGCGGAGGCCGGATACTCCTTACCGATCAAGGCCTTGTTGAGCGGCATGACTCCTCCCCGTTAGACCTTGGCCTCGCGTGCTAGACGCCGAGCTGCGCGCCGGTGACCGGGAGCACGACACCGCTCACGAAGTCGGCTTCGGCCGAGCAAAGGAAAAGGTGTGCGTTCGCGAGGTCCTCGGGTCTGCCTGCCCGACCGATCGCGATGAGACCGATCGCCATGTTGCGCAGCGGCTCGGGGATGCCGAGGTCCGAGCCCTCCTGCTTCGCAGCCGTGAGCCGGGTCTCGACGAAGCCCGGCGCAACCGCGTTGACGTTGATGCGGAACGGGCCGAGCTCGCGGGCGAGGGTTTTCGTCAACGAGATGAGAGCGCCCTTGGCCGCGGTGTAGTTGGCTTGTCCTGGATTCCCCGTGATCCCCACCGTCGATGAGGTGAAGGTGATCTTGCGGTGGTAGGAAACTTCGCCCTTCTCCGCGAGCTCCTTCTTCGCGACCTCGCGCATGTAGGGCATCGCGGCGAGGGACGAATGATAGGCCGTATAGAGGTTGACTTTGATCGCGGTGTCCCAGATATCGGGTGTCATGTTGTGGAAGGTCTTGTCCCGCGTGATGCCGGCGTTGTTGACCAGGATGTCGAGGCGTCCGAACTCCTTCACCGCGACTTCGACCATCCGCTGCGCGGCGTCGAACTCGACCGTATTCTCCACCGCTACGGTGGCTTGGCCGCCGTTCTTGCGGATCTCCTCGGCGGTCTCTTCGGCCGGTTCGGGGTCGACGTCGTTGACGACGACCGATGCGCCCTCCTCCGCGAATCGGAGCGCGGTCGCGCGGCCGATGCCGCGGCCCGAGCCGGTGATGATCGCAACTCGGTCGTCCAGACGACCCACAGGCGTTCCCCCCTCAGATCGATGCCGTGCCCGGCTACGGGGCTCGGCCGAAAGTTGCTACCGCGTTTCGCGGTGCTGGGTGTGGTGTCCGCACCAGCGGCAGTACTTCTTCAGCGCGATGCGGTCGCGATCGTTCTGCTTGTTCTTCTCCGTCTGGTAGTTCCGGCGCTTGCAGTCCTCGCACGCGAGGGTCACGCCGGGACGGTTGTCTGCCTTGGCCACGTTCGTCCTCCATGCAGCGACCAGGCCGGAAAGAGCCTGGGACGGGGCGAAAGTATAGCCCCGGCCTCCGGAGCCACGCGACACCCTGCCTTTGCGCAGGGTTGCCGTCCGGTTCCGGCGAAGAGAACGGCGTGAGACGCACCGGGCTCGGCCTCGTCCTCGCGGCGCTGTTCGCGAGCACCGCCGGCTTCCCTGCGGGGGCACCGCCGACAGACCCCGAGGGGCTTAGCAAGCCGATCTACGAGGAATCCCTGGTCGAAACGGCTCGCGTGCCGATGCGGGACGGCGAGCATCTTTTCGTCGAGATCATGCGCCCGGTGGTCCCGGCCGGCGTGCGGGTGCCGGTGATCCTGACCCTGTCGCCGTACAACGACCTTTCGTCGCCCCTGCCCCCGGAGGTCATGGGGCTGACCCAGGGTGAGTACATGGCCTCGTTCTATGTTCCGCGGGGCTACGCCCGGGCGATCGCCGACGTTCGCGGCACGCGGGAGTCGAGCGGATGCTGGGACTACGGTGGCGAGAACGAGCGTCACGACGGCTACGACCTCGTCGAATGGCTCGGCACGCAACCATGGTCGAACGGAAAGGTTGCGATGATCGGCGGCTCCTACGAGGGAACGACGGCCAACGCCGCCGCGGTCGAGCGCCCGCCACATCTGGCGACGATCGTGCCGATCGCGGCCATCGACCGCTGGTACGACTACGCATACATCAACGGCGTCCGTTGGTTCCTGAACTCGGAGAACCCAACCGACGAAGGCTTCGATACGCCGCTGGGGTTCGACTTCGGCTTCGCGGTGCCGCCGCCGGTCGATGCCCGGGCCGCCGAGTGGAGCGACGCCGTCACCGACCGGTATCGGCTCTGCGACCAGGTGGAGCACACCCAGCGCGGCTACAGCGCGCAGCCCGACTACGACGCGTTCTGGCTCGCGCGCGACTACCGGATCCGCGCGCATCGGATCACGATTCCCATCCTCGTCGGACACGGGCTCGACGACTTCAACGTGAAAGCGTCGGGCGGGCTCGAGATGTACCGCCGCGCCCGGGGGGTAAAACGCATGGTCATCGGGCAGTGGCCGCACGGCACGCCGGAGAACGCCAACGACGAATGGGACAACCTCGTGTGGCGCTGGTTCGACCGGTGGCTGCTCGGGCTCGAGACCGGTGTCACAAGCGATCGCTCGGTCGACGTCCAGGATTCACGTCTCGGCTGGCACAAGGAGAGCACATGGCCGCCACCCACGACCCGCGACCACGTGCTCTGGCTCGACGCAGCCGGCGCCTTGGCGGATGCGACTCCAACGGAGGCGAACGCCGGCTTCATCGACGATCCGACCTTGCTCGAGGAACGGATGATGCGTACCGGGTCCGACCCGTCGCGGCTGTTGTATCTCGGCCGGCCGGTCGCGAGCGACACGCGGATCGCCGGCGAGCCTACGCTTCGCTTGCGCGTGACCTCGGACAGCACCAGCACTCACCTCGCGGCGCTGCTCGCAGACGTCGCGCCCGATGGATCGTGGGAACGGATCAGCCGCGGCTTCCTCAACCCGAGGTACCGGGGCGGCCTCGCGACTGGCGTGGACCTCGTGCCGGACGAGCCGTTCACGGCGAACTTCGCCCTGTCGCCCGCCGATCACGTCCTGGCGGCCGGGCACCGCCTTGCGCTCGCCGTGTCGAGCTCGAACGTGGTCTGGGCCGTTCCCGACCTCCAGCGGGCGAGCAACTCCATCACCCACGGTGGGAACGAAGGTTCACGCTTGTTCGTGCCGATCGTGATGCCGGCCATGGTCGGGGGAACGAAGACGGCCGAGCCGGCGCCGCGGCCCGCTCCGGCCGAGAAGCCGCGAACGCAGCCCGGCGGATTGCCTGCGACGGGGGTCGGCGCGGTCGCCTGGCTGGCGTTGTGGGCGCTGGCGGGGGCGCTTTCGCTCGGGACGTGGCGGGCCTTGGGCGGACGCCGCCCCACGGGCCGCACGATTTGGTAGCGGGGGGCGGAATCGAACCGCCGACACAGCGATTATGAGCCGCTTGCTCTGCCTCTGAGCTACCCCGCCTCGTTCACGTTGGAGCTGGCGGCCGGAATCGAACCGGCGACCCCGGCCTTACCATGGCCGTGCTCTGCCGTCTGAGCTACGCCAGCGAGACACCGGATTCTAGCGCGGCCCTTCGATCGCGCTGTGTCAGCGGATCGTCTCCTCGAAGCAGCCTCTGACGGCCTGGACGCTGCCGCCGCCATCGAAGACCTGGACGAACTCGAATCGCCAGCCTCCGGCGTCCAAAGTGGCGTCGGCGACGAAGTGGCCTGAGCCGAAGCGACGGACCTCGAATTCGATCCTTTCGCCGCCGTGCGTCCCGAAGATCGTCGGTAGCGCGGCCACGGGCAGCTCCTGGCCTGCGGCGTCGAAGAACGTCACGTGAACCTCATTGAGCCCGGCCGTGCCCGGATCCACGTAGAGCTGCGCGGAACCGGCCGGCAAGCGAATGTTGTAGAGGGTCGGGCCGCCGCTGACCGGCAGCGCTTCGGCGCGACAGCGGGTCTCGAGCTCGATGAGGATCTCGAACGAGTCGGTCGGCTGCTGGATGATCACCGTGACGGTCCACGGACCGTCCAGGGAAAGGTTGGAGCCGTTGCCCGCGTAGACGCCGCGTTTGATCCGGGTGAGCTCGAGCTCGGTCTCGCCGACGGATGCGTCGACGAAGCGGAAGCGCAGCGCGACGCGCGTCGCGTCCAGCGGCTCACCAGTGTCCGGCACCGTCGCGTGGGCGACGAACGCGTTGGGCCCGGCGAAGCCCGGAGTCACTTCGAGCCGGACGCGGATCGTCTGCGCGAAGTCGGTCGCGACCACGACGATGCGGTCGGCGGCAACCGCGCTCGCCGGCGCGTCGGCCGGCGGCGACGCGCTGGCGAGCCCCGCAGCGGCGGCGAGAGCCAGCCCGGCGAGGGCGAGCTCGGCGCGGGACACGCGGCGGAGGCCGGAAACGTCTGATCCGGCACTGGGGACGTTGCGGTAGCGGTTGATCGCTCCCAACGCCGCAAGCCCGGCGATCAGCGCGATCTTCGCGATCACGAGCCGGCCGTACGTCGACGAGAAGAGCCCGTCCCAGCTGCCGATCTCGGCGATCGCGCGAACGGTTCCCGTGATCGCAACCACCAGGATCGCGAAGCCGGCCGCCGCCGAGAACCGGCGGACGGCTCGCGCCTTGTCGTCCGACGGCGCGCCGCGGATGCCCAGGAGCAGCGCAGCGAGCCCGCCGATCCACACACCGGCCGCGAGGACGTGGACGAACTGCGAAGCGATGTTGCGCCAGGCGGGCTCGCTCGCCGCCGCGTGTCCGGCATCGACGTGCGCGAAGACGCCCCCCGCTGCGGCCACCCCCACGATCACGAGCCCGATCCGGGCGCGGCGGCCGGCGGATCGCGCCGCGAGTACCAACGCCAGGCCGGCCACGATGATCGCTACAGCGCGCCAGATCAGTGCGTGGCCGATCGGCGTCGACGCGAGGTCTCCGAAGCCGACTCCTGCGGCGGCGCGCTGAGAGAGACCGAACAGGATCAACCCACCGAGCGATACCGCCCAAGACGCCATCATGAATCGTCTCGGTCTGGCTGGAGCGACGGGGAACGCGAGCGCCGATGTCCACGCGCCTCCGACGAGACCGAGCAGGCCGAGGTACAGGAGCCAGCGGCCGGCGACCTCGGCGGGCGAGATGGGCGGCGTCACCGGAGCGGTGATCCGGTTGGGCGTCGCGTTCGCCGGGGACACGCCCACGCCGAACGCGAACGCGCCACCGGTTGCGTGGCCGTCCACGCGGGAGACGACGCGCCATGCGACGGTGTAGACGCCCTCGGGCAAGTCGCGAACCCGCACGCGGAGCGTCCGGACCATGCTCGGAACGCGAACGGGCTTCCCCAGTTGGAACTCGGCACCGGACGAGTCGAGGACTCGGACCACCGAGAGCGCCACCTCGGGATCCTCGGTGAACGTCAGCGTTACGGCGTCCGGCGGCGAAGTCAGCTCGGCACCGTCCGTCGGGTCTGAGGATTGCAGCAGCGGGTGCGGGCGGGCGCGGGGCGCTATGAAGAGCAGCCCGGCGCCGGCGAGCAGGAGCGCTGCCGCGATCCGCCTGCGGACCGTCATGGGACGCTCCTTCTTCTAGGAGGCCGCCTTCTTCCCGCGCGACCGAAGCCCTAAAGCGACGCCGATCGCGCCGAGCGCGATGCCGATGATGCCGAACAGCCTCGCGTTCTTGGCGTCATCCTTCGCCGCCTGCGCGGCCGTCGCGGCGGTCTTGCGCGTCTGATCCAAGGCGCGCGCCAGGTCGGCGTTGGTCTGGTCCTTCTCGGGGAACGAGACCGCGGCTACTTCCTTGACGTCGCTGTACTCAGTCCCTTCGATCGCGCCCTTGGAGCCGGACGTATAGAACTTGTCGAACGCCTCACCTTTGATGGTTCCTTTGAAGTGGAAGGTCCATGTGCCGGGCCGGCTCGGAACGAAGGTCTCGACGCGAAACTCCCCAGGGCTTCCGAACGCGAACGGCTCCAACGGAACCGCCGCCATCTTCGTTGTGGCGTCCTTGTCACCGAAGATGACTTCGACGGTCAGCTTCACTTGCCGGGAGTCGACCGGAGGACCTTCCTCTTCACCCTCCGCAGGCAACGCCTCCGTGACGAAGACCTGGATTGTGTTGGGCTCGCCGGCGAAGGCGGGCTCCGACGCCCAGCCGACGGTGAACTCGATATCGCCGACCCTCTCGTGAAGGTGCGCCGAAGCCGGCAGTGCGGCCGCGACGATCAACGTAGCGAGCAGGACCGCGGCAAGTACAGACCAACGTCGTGACATTGCTCCTCCTGTCGTCCGAAGTCAGCAGGCCGCCCTGGTGGACGGCGGCTGGATCAGAGCGCTTGCAGGAGAAGCACAGGAGGGCCTCGGATCGGTTGCGGAGCGTCGAGCGCGCGACTGACCCTGACGCTCCGACGAGCGGGAGACCAGATCGGCGACAGGGCCGCGGCGTCGTCGGGGGCGAAGACCCGCCCGATGGACTCGCCCGCTCGGTACAACATCGCTATGAGGGCGGCGCCAACCGCCGCGATCGCGATCTGCGCCAGCGCGCCTGCGATGAGGATCGGAAGCAAGAAGTGGTGGAACGGCACCCCCGAGACCAGGCGCTCCATGAACTCGAGGCCGACGAAGGCGCCGATCTGGATGAGCGCGAGCTTGGCCGTCGTTACCCGTCGCTCGGGCGCGGCGTAACCGCCGGCCTTCGCCCGCGCGTATCCGCGGGCCAATGTTGCGGCGCCGGCGATCACGGCGATCATCGCCCCGAAGCGAAGCGCCATCGGGAAGTAGCCGTGACCGGTCTCGATAAGGATGGCGTGGCGCTGCGGCGAGCCGGGGAAGACGATGCGATAGCCGAGGAAGTGTCCGGCCAGCACGCCGGCCGCCGCGGTGCCGGCGAGTCGGAGCGCGCCGGGGGCGAACGGTCGTTTGCGAAGCACGCCGAACAGTGTAAGCCCGCGGCTTCGCGCGGGGGCCCGCCCGGGGCCGACCGGCTAGGAGGAGGGCAGTTCCTCGCGGTCGAGGAGGGGGAGGTAGCGGCGCCAGGGGCCGACGTCCTCCGTGTAGCGCTTCGCCATGACCTCGGCGGCTTGGGCGATGTGCGAGAGGTCGTGGACCGCCCACGTGGCGATCATGTCGCCGAGCCGGACCTCCCCGAACTCGGGATGGATGCCGGGAGCGTGGAGCGCCGGGCCGGTGAGCGCCAAGCCGCCGAGCTCGGCGAGGTTGCGGGCGCGAAGGTCCTGGAATTCGTCAAGCATCTCGACGAGCGGGCGCGCCGGTGCGGCGAACTGCGCCTCGCGGTCGAACACGTCGAAGGGTTTGGACGTGCCGTGGGTCAGCATGATGCGCGCACGTGGGATCCAGTCCGTCTCCTCACCAACGATGAGGTGCCTGATGATGTCGGTCGGGGTCCAAGCGTCCTCGTTCGGGCGGGTTTCGAGCCAGGGACCCGAGAGGCCTCCGAGCATCGCACGCATGGTCGCCGGAGCAGCACGCAGGATCTCGATCGCTTCGTCCAGCTCGAACGTTCGCATCACCCGGCGACTCTAGCGAGAGGCGGTCGGGGCCGCGTACGATTTCGTTGGTGGTGGTGGGGGGAGGGTTCGAACCTCCGAAGGCTGAGCCACCTGATTTACAGTCGCACGCGGGAGGTCCGCGGAGGTTCGCCGACGACGGCGACCAGCACGTTCGCCCGACCCTGAACCTCGGTGAATCCAGACGGACGGACGCTCGCTGCTACATCTTCTGCTACACGTGTCGTTGTTACGTTGACGGGACTTCCGGACTATTGGCCGCGCAAGCACAAAAAGGTATAGCCGGAAGGAACCATTGACCGACGAGCGGCGTCGGTAGGATGCTGATGGGGTCGGGCTAGGTTCGCGCGACCGAACGGGGTGACTCCGTGCCCCTGCCCGGCCCCATCACACGGAGGCCACGCGGAGGTGGCGGCCATGCAGAATCGAACGACGCTCGCCGAGGTACACGACTGGTGCGAGCACGACGCACTCGCGGATCAGCTTGCGGCCAGGCAGGAACTTGAGGAGATCGGGACCGGTGCCGCTCGTGCGTCTGTCGCGGAAATCCTCGACATCGCGAAGAGGGCGCTGGGCTTGTGGGACTGCAAGTGCGGCTCGGAGCCAGACGCCGATGTTGTCGGCCACCTCGAGGCACTCGCCAAGCTCGAGTCCATCAGCGCTGGGAAGGTGAAGGGGACGATTGAGGAGATCGTCGGGCTCGCCAGTGTCGTCGAATGCGGTGGGAGCTAATATGGACGAGCTCGACCTGATGATCGGCGAGGTTCGCACGCGGCGCCGACCCGACACTCCGCTCTACGTCACGATGGCTGAGGTGATGCACGAGTTCATGGACGAAATCAGCGACGAGACGCTCTCGGCGTTGACGGCGGTTGGACAACAAGCGGTCCGCGACAACGGTGGAGTCGGGTTCCAGGAGATCCCGGTCACGCCGGAGACAATGCCCGTCTATGGCTTCGTGAGTCTCGCGGGCGAGCAACTGATGAGCGAGTAGGTTCCGCCGATATTTGGGAGGCCCGGCTTCGGCCGGGCTTCCCGCGTTTAGGTAGCTGAACAGTCTCTCAACGGCCGACACGAGCGGAGCGTCCGGTCACTCGCAACATCGGCCGGATTCGCGTGAGTCGCCGATCTAAGTCTGAGCAACGTCGCGAGCAATACGGAGCGTCCTTCGGACGTGGCCGGCGCGGGCACGTGAGACACTCGCGGCCGTCGAATCTGATGCGACTCATCCCGCTGCCTCCAGGTCGGGCGCCTCGGGTGGTCCCACGGAGAGCCAGCGAATGAGCTCGCTGAGTTCGCGGCGGATCTCGGTCGACGTCCGATCGGCGTTAACACCCGAGGTCGCCCGTCGAAGATCCTCGACGAGACTCAGCGCACGGTCGCCGAGGACGTACGGATCATCGGACGGCGGGATCGGATTCCGCGGATGCAGTCGCTTGAGGAGGCGGGAGCGTCGTTGGTAGGCGGCGTCGCACGCACGCTGCGCGTCGGCCTCGCGGCGAGCCGCGCGTTCCGCCTCCGTGAGCTTCCAAGCTTCGCGGCCGACGATGTCGTCGAGGATGGCGGCGTTCGATGTTCCACGCCGAAGCGGTCGCATCCGCTTCGCCCACGCGCCGCGCCGCTCGTCGGCGGCCTCACGTTCGGCGGCGTGATATGCCTCGAGCGACTGTTCGAGCTCGCAGGCGCGGCAGAATCCTGAATCGCGTTGTTGGCGGGCGCAGCATCGCGGGCAGAGCATCACTTCGATTGTTGATGCGCTCGTCAGGTCAGAAGCCGAGGCGGTTCGAGTCGAGGATGCCGAACTCGGCGTCGTCGAGTATGAGCGCCTGATCCTGCTCCGCATCCCATCCGGAGAAGCTGAGCGTCACCTGCCAGGTCGCCGGGTCCCTATCGGCTGAGTGCGTCACACCTTCGACACGAACCGTCCGTTCGATCGGAGCGCCCACAACATTCCCGTCCGTATCGAGCGGCCGACGGACAACGGTGACGAGATCGCCGAACGTGAGCGCAAGCACCTCGGCGACTGAGACGCGCGGATCCGCTAGCTTCACGGTGAGCGACCGAACCTCGGCCTTAGGATCCTTGAAACGGTTGACGAGATGGTTGCCGTGGTCGATCGTCTCGTTGTCGGTCTCATGGAGTAGGTCGGTACGGTCGATGGTTCGCGTGAAGTAGCGTGCCTGCGATGTCGCATCGTCGATGACGTGTACGGTGCCACCCTCACGACCGACGCGCGCCTGATTGTGAACCTTCTCCTCGTCGGCCGGGTCGAGGACAAGCTCAATGTAGGGGGTCTCGGTCGCATCATCGGGATCATCACCGAAGGTTGCCTGCGACTCGTTGTTGATGTGTTCCCAGTCGCGGTCGTGGAAGGTGACCTTCCCGTCGGCGGAGATGTAGAAGCGGCCCTCTTCGGTCTCGTTGAGTCGATGGAAGTAGGTCAGCGCTTTGCCGCCGAGCCCGTGTGCCTGGAGCGTGCTGTCGCTCGCGCGAAGATTGCGAAGGCCGGCGGGCCAGACGAGATGGTCGAGGATGCGCGTAATCGCCTCGTCGGTGGTGAAGCCGGCGAACGGGGAGAGAGCCGCCTCGGCGTGCTCCGCGGCCGAGTTGCTCGAATCGTCGTAGACGACGAGCTCTTGAAGCGTGCCCCGATAGTTCGTTGAAGCGGTCCGCGGATCATGGCCGATCGTGACGCTATTCATCGGCGTTGACGGAACGGCGGCCGTGTTCAGCGCCGTCGAATCCATCTCGATGCGGTCAACGAATATCTTCAACGTGCCAGTGGCGCCATTCCACGCGCGTTGAATCATCACGTGATGCGGCTTGTCGTCGAAGATGCCCGGCAGGCCGCCGAAGACTTGGGCGAACGTCACAGAATTGATCTGCACGTCGCATTGAATCTCCGGATCGTTCGCGTGCCGCACGTTGATAAACGAGCGTGAGGAGCCGTCGTCCATATGTAGGATCGCTTCGCCGTTCACCGACAAGGCGAGATCTGCGATCGGAGGCCGGCGGACGAGGAACTCGATCGTCCAATTATTTTCGTTCAAGGAAGCGGCGCCCGGCGCGACGATCTTGTCGCCGTTCGCAGGGAACGTGACTCCCGTCTCTGCGGACGGCAGCAATCCTTCCTGTCCGAAACGCGGCGAGCCGAGCGTCGAAGCATGATGGCCGTTCGAGCTTGAATCGACGGCAGTTGTGGCGTTCTCGGGGTCTCCGAGACGCCACCAGGCACGAGGCGTCGTAGCGCGGATCTCAAGCTCCCACAAGGACTCGGGGAGGTCGGCCTTCGCGAACACCTTGAACGCATCCGTAGCCGTCAACGTAACGATCGCATCGGCCTTCGACGGCCACGACTGCGGCCAACGATCCGCAAACCCGCGAAACACCGGCGAACCCGTATCGTCCTCGAAGAAACGAACATGCGCCATCGGCACAACATTCGGATAATAGGGACCGTCGACGTTCTCGCTGTCGAGCGCCCGATCACGATTATCGAGGACAAAGGTCGCGACACCAGCCTCAACCTTGTCGAGAATATCTTGACGGCCGCCCGACACATCGAACGAGCGGACACGATCGGAAATGTCGACCCAGTCGCCGGCGGCGGGATCGGTGTTCGCGTCGATCCCGAACGCGCATTCCAAACGGGGCGTCGGCATCAGGCGAACCCCTCATCGACGTCGACGCGGTGAACATCCGCGCCGGCCGCGACACGCATCGGCCAGGATGCGAACACTTCGATCGGGTCGAGATGACGGCAGTAGCGGAGATGACGCCCGTGCAAGGAGACGAACGCGGTTAGCGCGGCGTCGAGGAGACGCGCCCACGTGCGATGGCGCCAGAGTTCCGCACCCTCAAGGGTGAGCGACTCGTACAGCGACGCGCTGTCTCCGCGCGCCTTGAAGCTAACCAGCCGAACGAAAAGCTCGTTCGCCTCGCGGGGTGAAAGTGAAGCGGCGCCGCCCGCGGCGGCGATGCGACGCCGCTCTTCGTCGCTCATCTCGTGACCAACGAGACGGCGCCGAGGCGAACCGTCTTCTTGTCGCGAACACGCATCAGGGAGCGGAGGCGTGGAGGGCAGTCGATTTTCGCGCCGCGCCGCTCGAGCGACTGACGCAGCATCGCCGCGGAGTGCCGGCGAGCGATGCGCGCGGGAACTACATGGCGAAGCCCCCCGCCACCCATGTTGACGCGGGTCGTCGGGTAGGCCGGGAACGCGACGACGCTCACGTCGAGGAGATCGCGGACGCTCGTGATGAGGCGCAGCGGCGTGTCGTTCGGGCCGTCGAACCACGTGGAGCCGTCGATTCGGAACGCGAAAGACATGCCGCTCAGGTCGCCGCGTCGGATCATGGTCGCCGTGTCGGCGGCAAGTTGCGTGTCGGCGAGCTCGGCGCTGGCCTCGACGCCGAGCGGGCCGATCTCCAGTTGAAGCGTGCCGCTCGAAACGCGAGCGAGCAGCGCCATCGGATCATGCTCGCGATCAAGGATCGCCCGCTTCTCGCCGCCACGAGCGAAGAGCGCGTTGAATGCATACGGAGCTACTTCTTCGAAGAAGTCGCCGAACTGCGTCTCGATCAAGGTCGCATCGTTGAACACAATCGGCCGGCCGAACAGTGTCTCGCTCATCGCGTCTCGCCGTGGAACCGCTCCGGAGGCAACGGCTTCCGAGCCTTCGCGTCATCGGCGGCCTGCCTGTCGCGCATGCGCGCGATCTGCTCCTCGGCGGCCTTCCGCTTCCTGGCGTTGCTCGTCGCGAGCATCGTCTTCTCACGCTCCTGCCGCTTGATCGACTCCTCGCGCCGCTCATCGGCCACCTGCTTCGCGTGCTCTTTCAGGTACAGGCTGTACTCGCGGTCGCGACGCTCGACCTCGTCTCGATGCGTCGAGTACGCTCGCACGGCGGACGCCGCCACCTCGACCGGCAGCGAGACTCGGTCTGCCCAATCCCGAACGGTCTCGACGCCCTCTGCTCGGAGAAACTGGCGGAGGAACGAGCCCTCGTTCCCGAATGACGCGCCGCCCGTCAGACCGACAACCTCTCCGATCGGGATGAGGACCGCCGGCGAAGCCGATCTCTTTCCGTTGCCGTTCGATGCCATGGATGATCTCCCTTGCCGAAGGACGAACTGACCCTACAATTTCGTTGCTATTTCGTTACGATGATGTTTCGCGCGACATCGCGACGAAGCGAACCGACGACGGCGACCACGCGCCGGCTGCTTGACCGCCCGACCGCAACCGCACGCGCACACGCCGTCGACGTCGGGCGCCGCAAGGACGAACCGCGCCGCGATCCGGAAGAGACCAGCCGACTCACCGCGCGCCTCGCGCGCCGCCGCGAGCTCGCCGAGCAGATACGCGACGGAGCGCCGCTCATCGAGCTTGCCCTCGTGTCTCACCATATGTTCGGCGCCCGTTTCGGGGTAGCGTGCAGGGCGCGATCCAGCGCGAGCGTCAAAGCGATGCAGGCGTCGATCCGTCCCCGCGACTTCGACTTCTCCAACGTGAAGCCGCGATCGTTAAACCGAGGAACCGCGTTCAGCACATGCGTCGAAAGGATCTCGTCGCCATCGTGCGACATTTCACCTCGCTTGATGACCTCGTAGGCCGTCCCGACGATCCGAGTCATCATCTGAACCGACTGCGGAACCTCGATCATCGGGATCTTCTCGTCGTCGAGCATCTTCGCCGGCACATCGAAGAACCGAGGATCGAACGAACAAGCTTCGAGCTGATACTCGGCGTCGAGCTCGCGGATGTATTGCATGACGTCGGTCACGTCGACGGGCGTTCCCGGCATCGGCATCCAGACGCGCGACCGCGCGTGCCATCGACCATCGCGACGCTGAACCGCCACGACGGCCGTCGAGTCGCGCTTCAGGCCGACGTCGATGCCTAGGAAGGTCGGAGCGCCCGGTACGAGCGTCCACGGGTCGCGGAGCGCATCCCAGGTCGCCCGGCCACCATCACCGAGCCACGAGCCCACCGAATCGACCCACTGACCCAGCCGGAAGATCCGGAAATGCTCGGCCGGCGTCAGTTGCACGGCCGTCCGCAACGCGTCGACGTCGAGGAACCCTTCGTCGAGCGCGGGATTCGCGCGACGCCACTCGGCCTCGTCGTCGATCCGGCAACCCTCAGGGGCCGCGTACTCGGTGAACACGAAGCCCGGAATCGACGCGCCCTCACGGACCCGCGTCCGGAGATGATAGAGCGCGTTCTGCTTATCGAAGCCAGGCGTCCCGATGCCGACGATCAACGACCGCGGCCTCTTGCCGCTCGCAAGGAGCAGCGAATCCCACGAGTCGATCGACTGGAATCCGATCTCATCACACACCGCGATCGGCCCCGGATCGAGACCTTGCAGGCCTTCGGGATCCGACGACACAGGGAACACCTCGGCACCCGTCGACGGCACGACAATCCGCATCGCCCCGATCGCCGAGTAGGTGATCGAGCGCGATTCAAGCTCCGGCTCGAGAGCCCGCATCCGCAACGCCACGCCATAGACCCCACGAAACGCCTGCTGGACAGTCACCGCCACGACCGGAATCTGCGGCGCGCCGGCATCACCGGGACAGAAGGCGGCCCACAAGGCGAGCGCCGCCAGCAGCGTCGACTTCCCCTGCCCGCGCGGACAGGACATGGCCGCAGAGTTCACGCCGTCAGCGAGGATCTCCGCGATCCAGCGTTTTTGGAACTCCGCGAGCCGCATCCGACCGCCAGCGCCGAAGCCCTTCGGTAGCGTGCAGTACGTCTCGATCCAGCGGATCGCATGGGCAGCGGAACCCGGCCGCTCCGGCCATTCCAGCCAGGGAGCGGGGCCGACATCCTCGAGGACCGAGGCCGCGTTACGGTTGCCGCGGCGCGGCATCGTCCTCCCCCTCATGAGACGCAACCCCTAGGTTGCGCGTTGGAAGCGTGCGAAACCCGGACGCGGGGTGTGGCTGGCGTGCCGACGAGCGCCGGGAAGTACCCCCGAGTCACCATTCGCCTTCACCAGCGGCCGCGAGCACTTCGTCGCGGCTCGCGCCGCCGCTCCCGCTCCTGCCGAGCCTCGTACCGGGCCCGTGCCTGGTTGATCTTTTCCTGTCGTTGTTCTTCGGCGAGCCAGCCGTCCATGGTTCGTCGTTCATCGCAGTCGCGGGCGGGATGGTCGTGGTCGGGGAGTTCGCATGGTTGTGGTGGTACTGCTGGTCGCATGGTCGTACGGGGGGTTTTCTTTTCGCTGCCGCTCTTGTTCGTGGAGGCCGAGGCCGCGGAGCCTCCGGCGGAGCGGCCCGCAGGCCGTTCTCCAGTCCTTG
Organism: Actinomycetota bacterium; assembly: GCA_040905475.1. Classification (NCBI taxonomy): domain Bacteria; kingdom Bacillati; phylum Actinomycetota; species Actinomycetota bacterium. The sequence continues at coordinate 2,887 of JBBDRM010000101.1, read as the reverse complement.
GCCTTCGGCCCTTACGGGCCTGGCCTGGACTGGTCTGGCCAGCGCGACTCACGGTGTTAGTCACGGTGTTAGTCACGGCGTTACGCGAGGGCGCATCCGCAGGTGGGGCGTGTTGTGGTGCGTCCAAACCGAGACGTTGATGTCGGAGCCTTCGCTGTCTCGAAGCGCTGTTTTGGCGTCGAAGTTCGAGCTCTTCCGGTGACGCTTGGAGGGGCATATGGTGCAGGATTTCGAGGGTTTCGCTGTCTCGTTCCCGCCAGAAGCCTTTCGCGATGAGTTCGGCGACGGCGGCGCGGCGCCGACGACACCGCGTCACGGCGGGGAGATCGACCGTCTCGATGAGTCCGTCGGTCTCGTGCTTCATAGCCCACGAGAGGCCTTCGACGTGGACTCGGAAGGCGGCGTCACTGAGCCGCTTCCCCTCGACGGGGAACTCGTCGCCGAGCTTCAGCCATGCCATCGGGGGATCAGGCCTGCCGCTTACCGAACGCGCGCGACATCACGGCGCAACATTCGCGGCCTCTCGAACCAGCCTCTCGGCGAGCTCGCGGATCGCGGTGGCCGGGACGAGCCGACGCCGGCCCAAGGTGACCGACGGGATCTTGCCGGCGGCAATCATCGCGAAAACCGTGGTCCGGCCGACGCCGAGCGCCGCGGCGGCGTCTGGCACGGAAAGTAGCTGCTGTTCCATCCCTCTCCTTCCGTATAGGTCGATTCGAAGGTATACCATGAGTCAGCCGGACGGTCAAGGTTGATACTTGACGAACCTATACGGGTCAGGCTATATTTCGGGGCATGGGCACCGACTGGACCCCCCTGCACGACGTTCATCCAGGGCTTTCGGTCAGGACGGAGCGGATCGACGGCCGCGTGACGGTGGTAGGCGTGCGCCTCGAGCGGCCGGATGGTCTGCGCGGGGAGGATCTTCGGAAGCTTCCGACGTGGGTGAAACGGGCGGAACTCGCCTGGAACTGGCCGGAGCGTGTCGTCACGCAGAAATCGGATTCGTGGGAGACGGTGCCGACGAAGCGCGAGCTCCGGCTTCCCTCGACGCCCGGGCATCGTAAGCCCGATGACTTCTACGTGACGGTTGGCGGGTTGTACCGGCGCCTCGTGGCGAATGGCGTCCGACCAGCCCCTGCGCTCGCGGAGGCGAACAGGGTCCCCGAGACGACCGTTCACCGCTGGATCCGCGAGGCCCGACGCCGGGGCTTCCTCGCGCCGGGACGCAAAGGACGGGCGGGTTAGATGGACCGGGACCAAGCCTGCATCCGCGTCGACCAGCTTCTCGGGTGGAAGTCCGACGAGATGCTTACGGGCAGGTGTCCACTCTGCGGCGCCATCGCGAAGGACATGGGGGAGGCTCCCGAGGATTGGCTCCGGGGCGCTCGCGGGCAAGGGGCGAACGTGCCCTCGAAGTTCCGCGGGTTCGAGTTCATCCACGAAGACGACTGTCAGCTTGCTCGCGTGAACAACGAACTCGAAGACCTATGTCGGCGCTTCAAGATCCCGCTCGAGCCGGTCCACATCCCCGTCAACATCGGGCGCGAGATCGTTCACGTTCAAGTTCTTCGAAGGAAGACCGAATGAGCCGCCGAGGTCGCCGAGAGGGCTCTCTCTATCGCCGAGATTCGGATGGCCGATGGGTTGGCGCCATCACGCTCGAGGATGGGCGTCGGCGCGTCGTGTACGGCCGCACGCAGGCTGAGGCGCGCGCTCGTCTACGTGATCTTCAGCGCGCCGTCGAAGACGGCCGGATCATCCTTGCGGGGAGAGACATCACGCTCGCCCGCTACCTCGAGCGGTGGCTGGCCGAGACGCTTCCGCCTAGGGTGGCAGCCGGCCGTCTCAAGGAGCGCACCCTCGACTCCTATCAGGACATGGTCCGCCTGCACATCACGCCGGGCCTCGGAGACGTGCCCCTCGTCAGACTGAAGCCGGCGCAGGTTCGTCGGTGGGTGGCCGAGAAGGTCACGGCCGGGGGCCTCTCTGCCCGCACGATCGCCTACGCTCACGCTGTCCTAAGAAAGGCCCTTGCCGACGCTCTCAGAGACGATCTTGTCGGCCGGAACGTGGCAGCGGTGGTCCAGGCTCCGACCGGAGCGGCGAAGACCAGGGAGCCGCTTACGGTCGCTGAGACGCGGCGCCTCATGCGCGCGGCGGCTGGCGACCGACTCGCGATCCTGTGGCTGCTCCTAGTCGCCCTGGGGCTTCGCGTGGGGGAGGCGCTGGCGCTCCGCTGGGACGACCTGAACCTCGACGAGGGGACGGTCACGATCACGAGGACCGTCTCTCGGCTCCGAGATGCCCCGGACGCCTCGGGGAAGCGTCGATCCCGGATCATCGAGACGAGACCGAAGACGACTGCGGCTGCCGCCACGATCGCGCTTCCCGCCGTGCTTGTCGCCGCGCTCCGGAAGCACCAGGCCCGGCAGAAACGGGACCGCATGAAGGCGCCGGTCTGGGTTCGGCCCGACCTGGTGGTGACGACGCATCTCGGGACCCAGCTTGAGCCGAAGTCAGCACACCGGGCGTGGGTCGCCCTCTGCGACCGGGCCGGCGTCCGCCGCACGCGCGTACATGATCTGCGCCACGCTTCCGCGACGTTCATGCTCGGCGCCGGGGTCGATCTGAAGGTCGTCCAGGCCACCCTCCGACACACGAAACTCGCGACGACGGCGGACATCTACGCGCACGTCATCGCCGAGGTTCAGCGGGGCGCCGCCGACCGCATGGATGGCATCCTCGCGGGGATCGTCGGCGAGTAGCCCGCTGCTACATTCTCTGCTACACGCGCTCGGACAGACGACGCCTCGCCTCGGGTTTTCGCTGCGTGGTGGGGGGAGGGTTCGAACCTCCGAAGGCTGAGCCACCTGATTTACAGTCA
>JBBDRM010000100.1 GCA_040905475.1 Actinomycetota bacterium | reverse complement strand
ATCGCAGTCCGTCCCCTCGATGAAGCTCGCTGACGGTCGCCGTTCAACTCGCGGCTGCAACGGACCGCGTCGCCGCTTCGCAGCGATTGTGGCCGATGAGCCGCAGGGGCGTTAGCCCTACCTGCCGAGGGCCAAGGTCGATTGTCCGCTCGCTCGCAGGGAGGGTACTTTGAAGGGGCCAAACAAGAGAGGGAAGGAAGGAGGGGGAGCGCATGTTGATCCAGGTCATTAGAGCTTCGATCAAGCCTGAGCAGCGCGACCGCTGGCTCGACGTGATTCGGCGAAACGCAGCTCAGACGAGGGCCGAGGAGGGGTGCGAGGGCTATCAAGTCGCTGAGGACCTCGAGGCGCCGAACAAATTCATCATCGTGGAGCAGTGGGCGAACCTGAACGTGGTGTACACCCATTTCCGCAACCAGTTCGGGGAGCTCATGGCTGCACTTGGCGACGTCTTCGCCGCACCTCCTGAAGCGTCTGTCCACGAGGTTGCCTCGACGCTTACGCTTGAGCAGGTCCTCGCGGGAGCCGGGATCGCACAGTAGTCATGCGCGCGGCCGGTCTCCACGCCGGGCGGTTAGGGGCGACGGCTAACTCGCGGCTGCAACGGACCGGCCGCCCACTTCGCAGCCGTCCGACCGCTGAACCGCAGGGTCGTTATACGGAGCGGTTGTGATGGAACGAACCGCCGCTGTGGCATCCTCGCGTGAGCGACTGGCGTTGTATCTGGGCCTCACGGCGCTGATCGTTGCCGCCGGAGCGCACGCGTTCATCTGGAGTGGCGGATTTGTCGCTCTCCCCCTGGCATGGCTCCTCGCGATCGGCGCCGTCGTGGTCGTTGTCTCGATCCGATGGGGATCTTCGCTCACCGCTCGCTCTCGGTGGGGTAATCATGGCCGTAGTCGTGCTTGGCGGCTCGGCCGCGGAGTTCGCTGTGGTGGCGATTCGAAAGACTATCGAGTGACGAACTTCAGGGGTTCCCGTATAACTCGCGGCTGAAACGGACCGTGTCGGCACTACGTTGCCGATCGCGGCCGATGAGCCGCAGGGTCGTTACACAGACCGGAGAATGGAAAGCGAATGACAGGCGGAGAACTTGCGTTCTGGATTGTTTCGGTCGCCTCTATCGCGCTGCCCCTATGGGGGACAGTTGATGCAAGCCTGCGATCCGATGAGGCTTGGCAAGCTGCTGGTCACCGTCCGACGTTCTGGCTCATCCTTCAGTTGGCTACTGGCCCTCTCGGGGCTCTGATCTACTTATCTGCCATACGGCCTAGGTTGAGGGCGGTGGCTCCCCGTGCTCGGGCGTGACTTTGTGAGAGTCTCGTGTGACTGTATAACTCGCGGCTGCATCGGCCGCTGAGCCGCAAGGTCGTTGGGCAGACCGAAGGGGGATCAGCGCCGATAACGTTCCGGCCGACAGAATAAGTTCCTCGCCCCGAGGCCATGCCAAGAGAAGATCGGAGGGATCTGAGCATGAATGCTATCGGTGAGACCATCGTCTTCGACCTGCGCGGCAATGAGTGCTTCGGATGCAGTCAGGAGCGATCGGACAGTCTCGCCATGGTGTTCACTCGAACCGCAGAGAAGACCGTTGAGGCGACGTACAGCGTGCCTGCCGCGTACCGCGGCATGGGCGGGGTTGTACATGGGGGCTTTCAGGCGGTGCTCGTCGATGAGGCAGTGTCGGTTGCTGCGTACCTCTTCTGGCCGCCTGAGACATATACCGTTACGACCGACTTGAGTCTCAGTTACAAACGGCCCGTTCCCGTCGAGCAACCGATAGTCGTGCGCGGGGAACTGCTCGAGGAGGATGAGCAAGGCTTTCGTGCGACAGCCGCGATCCTGGATTCGAGCGGGACGATCCTCACCGAAGGTGCTGCAAGGCAGAGGAAGCGTCGGTACAGGAAGTCTGCAGCCGCTCAGTGACGGCGAGTCGTTGGTGCTGCCCAACTCGCGCGTGCAACGGACCGTCCGCCTTCGGCGTCCGGCCGCTGACGCGCCATACCGTTAGCCCGACCGGGATGAGCGATACCGCGTCGAGTTTCGTGCAGGTGGACGGGCACTCCATCGCGTATAAGGAAAACGGGCAGGGCGTAGCGCTTGTCCTCCTTCACGGATTCCTTTGTGACTCTCGGTGTTGGAGCCAGCAGCTCCACGGGCTATCCGACGGGTTCAGGGTCGTCGCGTGGGATGCACCAGGAGCCGGGTCGTCTTCTGACCCCCTTGAGTCGTTCACGACGGCGGACTACGCGCGTTCTCTTGCCAGCTTCCTGGACGCCCTCGGCGTCATGCGCGCACACGTCGTCGGCCTGTCGTGGGGCGGGATTCTGGCACAGGAGTTCTACCGGCTATACCCCGAACGGCTGCGCAGCCTCGTTCTGGCCGATACCTATGCTGGCTGGAAGGGCTCGCTTGCGGAAGACGTCTGGAGGGAGCGCCTGGAGAGTTGCCTGCGTGACTCAACAGCGCCGCCCGAGGCCCTCGTGGCCAAGTTGCTGCCAGGGATGTTCACTGATGGTGTCACTGAAGGTGCACGGGATGAACTCTCGGCCATCATGTCCGAGTTCCACCCGGTTGGCTTCCGAGTGATGTCGAGGTCATCGGCCGAGATGGACACGAGAGAGCTCTTGCCTAAGATCGACGTTCCTACGCTGCTGCTTTGGGGTAACGACGATCGTCGAAGCCCGCTGCAGATCGCGAAGCAGTTTCACAACGCCATCGGTTCCGCCGAGCTTGCGATCATCCCCAAAGCAGGACACGTTAGCAACATGGAGCAACCCGAGGCGTTCAATGCTCATGTTCGTCGCTTCTGTATGGACGCCGATGCGGCCTAAATCGCGAATGGAGCCGACGCTCGCTCACGCTCGCGCGGCTCATTCGCAGGGTCGTTAACTGGCCAGTGATCTTCGGATGGCGTCATTCCGGTTAAAGACTTTGATCGCCGCTCCGCTGGAGCGTTGCTTCGACTTGTCTCGCGATGTCGACCTGCATATGAGGTCGATGCGTTTCTCTAGGGAGCGCGCCATCGCGGGAAAGACTTCAGGACTGCTCGACTCGGGGGATGCAGTGACGTGGGAGGCGCGACACTTCGGTTTGCGTCACCGTCACACCAGTCGGATCACAGCCTTCGATCGTCCTCGCCACTTTCGAGACGAGATGGTCGCGGGTCGATTCGCGTCGTTTCGACACGATCACTATTTCGAACCGGACGGCGATGGGACGAAGATGATCGATGTTGTCTCATTTGCTTCGCCGTTCGGTGTGTGGGTCGCTTCGTGGACTCGTTACTTCTCCGGCGGTATTTGTTGAAGCTGATTACCGATCACAACGCGACAGTTAAGCGAGAGGCGGAATCGGGGCGGAGAGAGGCCGGTGCCAGTTAACTCGCGGCGGCCCGAAGGCGCTCAAGGCTCTCGGCGTAGACTTAGAAGGAGACGATGACTGAGAACCGATTTCCTCCCGGCTGGGACGAGGAGCGCGTGCGCCGCGTCCTTGAGCACTATGAGCAGCAGGCAGATGAGGAGGCTCTCGCCGAGGACGAGGAGCGCTTCGACGCCTCTCGTACGGTGATGGAAGTCCCTGCTGAGCTTGTGCCGGCCATTCGGGAGCTCATCGCAAAAGGGGAGCGGTGAGACGGCCACATAACTCGCGGCTGCAACGGACGCCGGCCGCGCAAGTGCGGCTCGGTGCGATGAGCCGCAGGGTCGTTATCTAGACTCCGAGACCATGTGACCTGCGCGTGACTCCTCCGTCTGGCAGAGTTGATCGGGATCGTGACGGCCTTGTACGCAGCCGTTGAGCCGTACGCGAACGGCACGCTCCCGGTTGGTGCCCTGGATGAGCTCTACTGGGAGGCGTGCGGAAATCCCCGGGGCAAGCCGGCGCTGGTATTACACGGCGGTCCAGGATCGGGCTGCTCGGAGTGGCACCGCAGGTTGTTCGACCCCGCGTTGTACAACGTGATCCTGTTCGATCAACGAAATTGCGGTCGGAGCCAACCCTACGCGAGCGATCCCGCAACGGACCTCTCCGCGAACACGACAGACGCGCAAATCGCTGATATCGAACGGCTCCGACATCACCTGGGGATACCTAGTTGGCTCGTCCTTGGTGGCTCCTGGGGTAGTTGCTTGGCGCTGGCGTACGCGCAAGCGTTTCCACAACGCGTAACCGAGCTGATCCTGTTCGGAGTGACGACGGGCAGGCATGAGGAGTTTAATCAGCTCTTCCGCGAAGGGCTGCGATCGACCCACCCGGCTGCCTGGGCGCGGCGGCAGGCGCTCGTGGCGCGCGCACGGATCGAAGGTGATGCCATCGAGGTTTATAGCCAGTTGTTGGCGAGCAACGACCGCCGGGTCCGCGAAGAGGCCGCCCACGAGTGGTGTCTGTGGGAGTCAGCAACCTCACAGTGGCCGCCCTCATCGGAGTTGGCCCCCCGCTTCCGGGATCCGGCCTACGCAGTGTGCTTCGCCAGGCTCGTCACTCATTACGTGAGACACGACGGCTGGGTTGGGGACGGAAGGATCATGGCCGGGATCGAGAAGCTCGAGGCGATCCCGGCTGTGCTTATCTCTGGTGAGCGTGACGCGCAAGCCCCAACCGAGATCGCAGCCGAGGTTCACAACAGGTGGCCGCGATCGGATTTGGTTGTCGTTGACAACGCTGGCCACTCAGCCAACAATCGGGGGATCGAGAGGGAGATCGTGCGTGCGACCGACCGATTCGCCGGAAGGGCAAACGCTGCTGGTTAACTCGCGCGTGCAACGGACCGTCCGCCTTCCGCGTCCGGCCGCTGACGCGTCAGGTCGTTCTACGGACTGAGTTCAGGTGGCCGATTTCGACACCGAGAAGGTGGACGCGGCGGTCTTGGCGCTGCTGTTCCTGAACAGCTTCCAGGACCAAGGTGTGACTCGTGCCTGGAAGGGGTTCGACTGGGACTCGATGAACCGTCTTCATGATCGAGGCCTGATCTCGGACCCAAGGTCGAAAGCGAAGTCGGTGATTCTAACCGACGATGGCGAGAGATTGGCTCGAGAGTTGTTCGAAGAGCACTTCGGGGTGGGTAGCGATTGAGTCTCGTCGCGGTGGTGCCGTAGAACTCGCGGCCGATGAGCCGCAGGTCGTTATGCCGTCTCACCTCGCCGGTAACATGTCCACGTGCGTGTCATCTCGATATTCGTCGGAATCGTGATCCGGATGTTCTATCGCAAGCATGGAATCGGGCACTTTCGACGCTTCTTTGTTGAGGGCGGCGCGATGGTTTGGCCGAACGGGGCCGATATCGCGCCTGAGACACTCTATGAGCGTGCAAAGTCTAGCGCCGCGGCATAAGAAATGACCTCGGCGTTGCGATAGCCCGTGCGTTTCTCCGTCTGAGTTGCCGATCTCGAGGAGCCCTGCTCGTGCACGTTCGGCGCCGCGCGGCCGCTTGGACGGGACGACGCCCTATAGTTCGTGCGATGAAGCTCGTGCGCTGGTTCCTCCGGATCGGGGGTGCCGTCTTCCTCGTTTTCGGCCTGCTCTACGCCGTCTCGCCGGAGACGCTCACCGACCCGAGTGGGTTCGGTCCGCTCGCGCCCGAAGCCCTCACGGATCTGCGTGCCACCTACGGTGGGCTCCAGTTAGGCATCGGCGCGTTCCTTATCTGGGCGGCTTACGACGCGGCACGGCATCACGCGGGTCTCATGCTGCTGGCCGTGACCATCTCAGCGGTCGCCGCCTCGCGCGCTTTCGGCCTCATCGTTGACGGCGAGGCGACGGCCGGTATGGTCGGGGCGCTCACGTTCGAGGTCGCGCTATCGGTGGCGGCCCTGATACTCCTTCGGAAAGCGTCGAGCGACTGTTAGAACATGAACGAGATCGACAAGTTCGTGAACGACAACGTCGCGCCCGAGCTCCGCGACGTCGCGAACATGCTGCGAGACCTGATGCGTGAGCTCGCCCCCAAGGCGCCCGAAGAGATAGCGGTCGAGGCGGGCTGTGACTTCGTCATCGCGCCAGGGGTCGAGGCCGGTGGGCACGTCGCCGAGCTGTGCGCCTTGGTGTGATGCAGGAGACCGACCGGTCGCTCCGCTGGCTCCTCGCGGGCGATCCGGCCATCCGCTGGCAGACGCTGCGCGACTTGGTCGAAGCGGGAGATCGCACCGTCGAACGAGAGCGGAGGAAGGTGGCGCACGAAGGTTGGGGAGCCCGGCTCCTCGCGAGGCAAGACCCGGAAGGCACGTGGGCGGTCGGGAAGTCGTCGAACGGTAGTCTCTACACTCCGAAATGGATCTCGACGACGTACACCATGCTCTTGCTCCGCGACCTCGGCCTGCCGGCGAAGGACCGGCATGCGCGGAAAGCGTGCGCGCACCTCCTCGACGAAGGGCTCCGTCCGGACGGCGGGATCAACTACGGATCGCGAGGCTTGTACGCATCGCGAGGCCAGAGCGAGACGTGCGTCACTGGGATGGTGCTGTCGATCCTCAATCACTTCGACCACGGCGATGATCGCCTCGACACGATCGCCGACCACCTTCTGGCGCAACAGATGACCGACGGCGGGTGGAACTGCGATCGCCCGCGTGGCGCGACGCACGCCTCGTTCCACACGACCATCAACGCGCTCGAGGGCCTGCGGCTCTATGAGCTCCACCGTGGACGCAAGGTGCGGGCGATCCGGGCGGCGCAATCGCGTGGCCGGGAGTTCCTCTTGATCCACCGGCTCTTCCGCTCCCACCGGACCGGGGACATCATCAAGCGCGAGTTCACTCGCGTGTCGTTCCCGCCACGGTGGCACTACGACATCCTGCGCGCGCTCGACTATTTCCAAGCCGTGGACGCGCCCACCGACCCGCGCCTGGCCGAGGCGATCGAGATCCTCCGTGCCCGCCGGCGGGATGACGGTCGCTGGATCGCCCAGCACTCGTACCCCGGGAAGACCTTCTTCGAGATGGAACGCCGAGGCGCCCCGAGCCGCTGGAACACGCTCCGCGCGCTGCGTGTGCTGAAGTGGTGGGATCGACGACCCTCGCCGCAGGGAGCGTGAGCAGTGGAGGTGCGCGCGGCCACGCCGGCAGACGCGGATACCTGGTCGAGCTTTCGCCTTGCCCTATGGCCCGATCAGCCGCTCGAAGAGCTTGCGGCGGACGTTCGAGACTTCTTCGACAGAGGCACCCCCGTGATCGCGGCCGGCTTCCTGGCATGGGAAGGGGACGAGGCCGTCGGCTTCCTCGAGCTCTCGGTTCGCCCGTATGTGCCCGGCGCCGACTCTGTGTCGGCCCCGTTCATCGAAGGCTGGTTCGTCGAGCCCGGATCGCGAGGGAAAGGCGTCGGTCGGATGCTCGTCGGCGCCGCCGAGGACTGGGCACGGAGCCGTGGGTACACACAGCTCGGATCCGATGCTCTAATGGAGAACGTCGCGTCTGCCGAAGCACATGAAGCCCTCGGATTTCGGACGGCGGAATTGCTCCGCTCCTTCATCAAGGATCTGAACGATGGCACCTAACCCGCGGCTCAAGATCTGGCTCCGGAACGCCCGCAGCAAGGGGCTCTTCACGGCCGTGCTCATCGTGGTCGTCGCGGCCTTGATCGCGTGGGGGAACACTCTCCCGCGCTAGAACCCGGACGGCTGCGTTAGGGGCGGCTACGACGCCCGCGAACGGGTCGCATCATCGCGGCAACCGCGATCGCGATCCCGAGCGCGACGAAGCCGGCGAGCCGGACGCCCACGAGTCCGGTCGCCGGGAGCTCATCGGCCGGGATCTGGCCCGACAACACCCGCGGCGACCCCGCCGACGCGGAAGCGCCGAGCGGGCGCGAGGCCGGCGCGACTCCGAGCCCCCGCCCACCGACCCGATCGTGATAGGTCTGCCACGGGATCGTGTCCTGCTCATCGACGCCGGGCTTGCTCCAGTCGCAGACGCCCGTGGGGAACGTCTGCTCGATCTGCGCCCACTGCGCGTCGGAGAACTGGACCGGCGTGTAGTCGCTGCGACGCAGCGGCTTGAGCGTGCATTTGTTGTTGTCGGTCGCGATCGACTCTCCGGCTACGACACGCGGCGTCGAGTAGATGGGGACGATCAACGGGCACGCCTCCTCGACGGGGATCACGTGGCCGATCCCGTCGCTGCACTGATCGTGGATGTCGGCGGGCTTGTCCTCGATGATCTTCTGAGCGAGGGGCAGATCGCGGTGGTCCTTCTCGATCGCGGCGAGCCAGCGATCCATCGCCACCAGCCCGAACGTCGTGTAGTTGACGTCCCCGATGATCGGCGCGGCGCCTCCCCAGATGACCTGGTTGGCGTGGGTCCCGTGTTCACGCTCGAGCCGCGCACGCACCGCCCACGCGCGGTATGAGTCGTGGAAGGCGCCGGGGTCCGGGCCGCGCAGGTCGATGATCGCGGTCTGATCCAGGTTGCTGGCGGTGTTGATCGCGCCGCTCCGGTACGCGTTCGCGAGCGCCGGGCGGTCGGCCGCGATGCGCTCCGCCGTCGGCTCGGCGTCGATGTCGGCGCCGCCGACCTTGGCGTTCAGGTCGGCGAACTGCGCCGGCGTGATCAGTCCCGACATCAGCGCGCTGAGCCCGTATTGCACGCCGATGTTGTCGAGCGGCCTGCCGGCGAACCCGTCCTGCGGACGGCGACCGAACACGTTGACCATCACGTCGGCCAGCGTGCAACGGACACCCTTCGGGTTGGTCTGAGCGTCGTAGCGCTCGGCGTCCGATACGCCGGCACACGGGTTGTCCGGATCGCCGGTCGCGGTGAAGTACAGCTCGTCGAGAACGATCGAGTTCACGTGGTTCGGATGCCCCTCGACGAGCCCGATCGTGACCGGATCCCACACCACACCCGGAGCCCATCGGTCCGGGTGCTCCACGTACTCACGGATCAGGTGGTAGTCGACGAGCTGCTGGGCGGTCGACCAGGCGTCTGGGAAGCTGCACTGCGGCAGGATCCCCTGGTACAGGCCGGGGTACGCGTTCGCGACCTGATACTGGACGAGCGAACCGCCCGAGCATCCGGTCCCGATCGTATAGCGGATCTCGCCGTAGGCCTCGATGAGGTGCTCCTTGGCCATGATCAGCGACTCCGCCTGGGTTATCAGCGCGCAGTTGTGTCCGGCGTTGTCCAGCGCCGTCGACATCACGATGAAGCCGCGCGACAGCCCGGCGTCGTCGGTCACGCTCGGTGCGGTGCCGGTCTGATGGTCGATGCCGCAGCTTGCTCCGTGCGTGATGAGCAGTTTGCGGTTCCACTGCGGTTGCGGCGACCAGGGCGTCCACGGCTGAGCCGGGTCGTAAAGCGCCGCGATCGCGTACTGGTCGCGGTCCATATAGCCGGTCTCGACGCGGATGATGTACGGGACGGTCACGCCGTTGTCGGTCGTCGTAGTGGCGATCTGCGACGACGACGGGGGATTCGCCGGATCGTACGGGCGGAACCCTCCCACGCCGCCGACGCCGGGGACGTTCGCGCCTCCGCCGCTGATGACGGCGGGCGCGTAGAGGAAGTCGTACGTGGTCGGCGCGTTGCACTGCTTGTCGAGGGCGCCGGCCTGGCACACCCACGGCTGCACTTGCGGCCCGGCGAACACGGGCCCACCGATCGGATGGTTCTTGATCGTGATCTGAGCGGCGCGGCCGTCGGAGAGCCGCGCGGTCACCACGTTGTCGCCGAGCGACAAGCCGGTGATCATCCCGGTGATCCGGCCGTCCTTCCGGGCGGCGAACGCCTGCCGCACATCGCGGCCGTCCTCGTCCATGCGCAGCTGGGCGGCACTCGACCCGGCGGGCATCATGACCTCGACGAGCGCGTCGCCGCCGCTGATGAGGTCAGCGCGGTTGGACAGCACCCGGATCCTGAGCTGCTGATCAGAGGCCGCTCCGCCGTAGCTGGGAGGGAGAGCCAGCAGGGTCGCCAGAACCCCCGCCGCCGCGACGCGGAGACGGGAACCTGTGTTCTTGTTCGATTCCTTCATCAAACTCAGAACAGATTCCACGCGGCCGGGGCCTTCCCCTGCACCGTGTTCCATGCCGTCCGGCCCGGTCGAGCCCCATCGCATTTTGGGGGGTAGATTCAGTTCAGTATGCGCGGGAAGGAGCGTAGTGGCGATACGGATAGACCCTGAAGCAAACGGAAGCCGCGCTCTTTCCGGCATGGCAGATCTCGAAGGTCAGCACGTGCTGGAGATCGGTTGCGGCGACGGCCGCTTCACGTGGACCTTTGCGGACAAGGCCGGACACGTCACGGCCATCGATCCTGCCGCCGAGCAGATCTCATCGGCGAGTGAGCATCTGCCGGCGCACCTTCAGGGCCGCGTCGAGTTTCACCACGTTGGGTTCGAAGACTTCGCGTCCACCAGCCCACCGGCTGCCTTCGACATCGTGATCTTGTCCTGGGCCTTGTGTTGAATGGAATACGGGGGCATGGTTCATGCCCTTGAGGAGATCCACCGCCTCTTGAAGCCTACCGGCAGGCTGTTCGACATCCATCCTGTATCCGAGTCGATGCCTGTCGAGATCCATCGAGGTGGAAGGATCGTTCCGGTCGGCGAGCTGTCGGTCCGCCAGTGGTGTACGGACTTTCAACAGGCGGATGATTCACTGACAGAGGTAACGCAGCGTGGTCTATTCATTGTGGAAGACGAGGGCGTGTTCGAATCGCCGACCTACTACGGATCTGTCGAAGAGATGCGCACGGCCCTCAGGGGATCCATCGATAGATTCGCCAGAGATGCTGAGTCGGCAGACGAGGCGACCCGGCGTGTCGAGGAACTGGCCGCGCGATCTGAGGAACTCATGCGGGTTGCCCTCGACCCCGCGGAGCTGGTAGCCCGCGAGCGAACGCACATCCGCCGTTTGCGGCCAGTGTACGGACGGGCATAGCTTGCCCTTCTGGGCAGGGTTTTACTCGCTCTCGAACTGCTTCAAGTACTTCAGCGCATGCTCCATGCGGATCCGCACGAAGACCGCCTCGGCCTCGGCGGTCGGCTCGCCGTCCACGTGGAGTGTCCCCTTGGTGTGGATCTTCCGGCCGTCCACGCGGTCGGTTCGCGTCTCGAACGCGAGGTCGGTGTGCAGCGGTGTCGGACGCAAGTACTTGATCTTGAGGGTGCCGGTCATCGCGGGGTTCCCGCTCGCGATGTTCGCCATGCCCAGCAGCATGTCGAAGATCCCGGCGATGATCGCGCCGTGCACGTAGCCCGGCGGTCCCTCGTACGCGGGGCCGAGGTTCACCTTCCCTCGGATCGTCTCTCCGTCCCGCTCCACCATCACCGGCGGCGCGAGCGGGTTGTGCTCGCCCATGATCGGGTCGCCGCGGAACGTCGCCTGCAGATCGTTGAAGTCGGGGAGCTCGCGCGGACGGAACCGGCTGTGCGGATAGGCGCTCAGCCGCTCGTCGATGCGTTCGAGCTGGTCGGCGATCTCGGCGACCGCTTCATCGGGGACGTCCGAGACGACCGCGTGCTCGATCAGACGGCGAAGCGCATCGGCGAGCCGCTCGCGGGGCACTAGCGTCCCTGGAAGTTCGGCTTGCGCTTCTCGGCGAACGCCTTGGGGCCCTCGCGCGCGTCCTCGGTCATGAAGATCGGCAGCCCGATCTCGAGCTCGATCTTCAGCGCTTCTTGCTCCGGCAAGCCTTCCGTCTCCTGCAGCGAGCGCTTGATCGCTTGAACCGACAGCGGGCCGTTCGACGCGATCACGCCGGCGATCTCGCGCGCTTTGGTGAGCGCCTGCCCGTCGGGGACGACGTGACCGATCAGTCCGACCTCGAGCGCGCGCTGCGCTGTGAGCAGCTCGCCGGTCAGCAGGATCTCGGCCGCGATCGCGTATGGGATCTGACGACGCAGCCGCACCGTCGAACCGCCGATCGGGAACAAGCCGCGCTTCACCTCGGCGAGGCCGAACTTCGCGCTCTCGCCGGCAACGCGGATGTCGGTCGCCTGGAGCATCTCGGTGCCGCCGGCCACCGCGTATCCCTCGACCGCAGCGATCAGCGGCTTGCGCAACCGCACGCTCCGGAGCAACGCCTTCCACGGCATCTCCGGGTCCGCCTTCGCGCGAACGGTCCACTCGTTCTCCCCGTACCCGCCGGCCATCGCCTTCAGATCGGCGCCGGCCGAGAAGTGCCCCCCCGCGCCGGTCAGGATCGCGACCCGGACCGCGTCGTCGGAGTTGATCTCCTCCCAGGCGTCGGCCAGCCGGACGACCATCTCGGAGGAGAGGGCGTTCCGGGACTCCGGCCGGTTCATCGTCAAGGTCAGAACGTGCCCCTCGCGCTCGACGAGGAGGTGGGGTTGCTCGCTCACTCCGGCGTCCTTTCGGGCTCGGGCGGGTGGGGATCCCGCTGGGACGAAAAGTAGAACACATTCTATTTCTGGGGGGCAACCTGGCCGTTCGCCTGGCCGAACGCGAACGCCTTGCACCCGAAATGAGAACGTGTTCTACTCTTGGATGGCTCCCAAGGGGGTACCTGCGTGGACGTCGACCTGAGCAATCACGAGCTTTTCGTCCCGAGCGTTCCCCACCACGTCTTCGACTGGCTACGCGAGAACGCGGCCGTCTCGTTCAACCCGCTCCCCGACGGCGATGGCTTCTGGAACCTCGTTCGCCACGCCGACGTCGTCTACGCGTCGCGCCACCACGAGATCTTCTCGTCCGCCCGCGGCGTCAACATCGAGGACGCCCACGGCGGCTGGGAGCTGGCCATGGTCAACATGGACCCGCCGAAGCACACGCGGATCCGGTCGCTGGTGAGTAAAGGCTTCCACCCCAAAACCATCAACGCGATGGAGCCGCACATCCGCGACATCGCCCGCCGCATCGTCGACGGGGTGGCCGCGAAGGGGGAGTGCGACTTCGTCACCGAGGTCTCCGCCCAGCTTCCCCTCGCCGTGATCGCCGAGATGATCGGTGTTCCCCGAGAGGATCACGCCAAAATCTTCGACTGGTCGAACCGGTTGATCGCGGGCGGTGCCGGCAGCGACGCCGAGTACGGCGGCTCGATCGAGGACGCAACGGCCGCCGCGATGGAGATGTGGCAATACTGGGGTGAGATCGCCGCGAAGCGCCGCGCCGACCCGAAGGAAGACCTCACGACGATCCTCATCAACGCCGAGATTGACGGCGACCGTTTGGACGACATGGAGTTCAACATCTTCTTGCTGCTGCTCGCGGTCGCCGGCAACGAGACGACCCGCAACCTGATCTCCGGCGGCATGCAGCTGCTGATGGAGAACCCCGAGCAGCGCGATCGCCTGCTCGAAGAGCCGACGCTCCTGCCGAGCGCGATCAACGAGATGCTCCGCATGATCTCGCCCGTGATGCATTTCCGGCGCTCGATCACACGCGACATCGCCGTCGGCGGCCAGGAGATGCGCGCCGGCGACAAGATCCTGCTCTGGTACGTGGCGGCGAACCGCGACCCGGAGGCGTTCCCCGACCCGCACCGCTTCGACGTCGGCCGCAATCCCGGCGAGCACGTGACGTTCGGCGGGGGCGGTGCGCACTTCTGTCTCGGCTTCTCGCTGGCCGAGGTCGAGATCAAGATCATGTTCGAGGAGCTGCTCGCCCGTTTGCCCGACATGGCGCTCGCCGGCCCGGTGCAGCGCCTCGCGTCGAACTTCGTGAACGGCATCAAGCACATGCCGGTGAAGTTCACCCCAGAGCGCGGATGAACGTCGACCTCGACGATCTCGATCTCTTCGTCCCGAGCGTCCCGCATCACGTCTTCGACTGGCTGCGCGAGAACGCGCCGGTTTCGTTCAACCCGCAGCCGTACGGGACGGGCTTCTGGAACCTGGTGAAGCACGCCGACGTCGTGGACGCGTCCCGGCATCACGAGGCGTTCTCCTCCGCGCACGGAACCAATATCGAGGACCCGCAAGGCGGCGCCGATCTGATGATGGTCAACATGGATCCGCCGCAACACACGCGGCTGCGTCAGCTCGTGAGCCACGGCTTCCACCCCAAGATGATCGCCAAGCTCGAGCCGCACATCCGAGACATCGCCCGGCAGATCGTCGACTCGGTCGCGACGAAAGGGGAGTGCGACTTCGTCGTCGACGTGGCCGCCGAGCTGCCGCTCGCCGTCATCTCCGAGATGATCGGGGTGCCGCCTGAAGACCATCGCAAGATCTTCGACTGGTCGAACACGATGATCGCGATGGGGGCGGACCCCGAGTACGGCGGCTCGATGGAGATCGCGACCAACGCCGCGTCCGAGATGTTCGCTTACTGGGACAAGCTGGCTGCGGAGCGTCGCGAGGAGCGTCGCGACGACCTGCTGAGCCTCCTGCTCGAGGCGGAGGTCGAGGGCGAGAAGCTCAACCAGCTCGAGTTCGACGTGTTCTTCCTGCTGCTCGCGGTCGCCGGGAACGAGACGACACGCAACCTGATCTCGCACGGCATGCACTTCCTGATGGAGAACCCGGAGCAGCGCGACCGGCTCCTCGACGACCAGTCGTTGCTCCCGACCGCCATCAACGAGATGTTGCGCATGGCCACGCCGGTCATGCACTTCCGCCGCACGGCGACGCGCGATTTCGAGATGCGCGGCCAGGAGATCAAGGCCGGCGACAAGGTGATCCTCTGGTACATCTCCGCGAACCGCGACGACGAGGTGTTCGAGAACCCGCACCGCTTCGACGTCGGCAGGCCCGAGTGCGAGCACGTGACGTTCGGCGGCGGCGGAGCGCACTTCTGCCTGGGCTTCTCGCTGGCGGAGCTCGAGATCAAGATCATGTTCGAGGAGCTGCTCGCGCGGCTGCCCGATATGGCCATGACGGGCCCGCCCTCACGTCTGCGCTCCAACTTCATCAACGGCCTGAAGCACCTGCCGGTGAAGTTCACCCCCGAGCGCCTTTAGCCGCGGTCTGAGCTCGGCAGGGGTCAGGACCTTCTTCCCGAAGTGTCTGACGTGTCTGACGTGTCTGACGCTTCGGGAAAGAGGTACCCGACCCCAGGGCTTAGTCGTCCGGCTCTTCCCGATCGCCGAACCACGCGGCGGCTGGATCGTCCACGACCCATGGAGCCGGCCAGTCGTCGGCGCGGATCTTCGCGTCCGAGCCCCCGTCGGCGAACACGATCGAGCCGGCCAGCAAGCTCGCGTCGGGTCCGAGTAAGAACGATACGACCGCTGCGACCTCCTCGGGCGTGCCGGGCCGGCCCATCGGCACGGGGAACAGGTCGAGCGCCGGGCCGAGGAGGGGATCGGAGCGAAGCTCGTCGGTCATCGGAGTCGTGATCAACCCCGGCGCGACCGCGTTGAGCCGGATCCCGGCTCCGATCCACGCCTTCCGCGGCGCCTGCCGCCGTACCCAACGGGCGACCGCCATCTTGGTGGCGGGGTAGGTCGCGATCGATCCGCCGGGCGTCGCGTCGGCCGCTGCGGCCGCGCGCTCGACGTCCCCGGAAAGGCATGCCTCGACGACGTCCATCGGCACACCGGGCTGCACGGTCGTCGAGTTGGAGCTGATCGCGACCGCCGCTCCGCCGCCGAGCAGCGGCCGCAACCCTTCCAGCAGCTCGACGGTGCCGAAGTAGTTCACCGCCGTCAGCAGCGACCCCGGCCGGTCGGGCATCCCCGCAAGGCCGGCGCACGTCACCAGGCCCGCGATCGACCCTCCAGGCGCCGAACCGCAAGCGTCGATCGCCGAGCGGCGGCCGTCCACGGTCGACAGATCCGCGATCACATCCGCGTCGCGCATGTCGACGCCGATGATCTCATGGCCTTCGCTCGCGAGGCGCGCGGCGCAGGCGGCACCGATCCCGGAGGCGGATCCGGTGACGACGACCGTCGACACGCGGTTACTTGAACTCGATGACCGTGCGGATCACGTCGCCGTTCTTGCAGGCGTCGAACGCGTCGTTGATCTCCGACAGGTCGATCCGTCGCGTGATCATGCCCTCGAGGTCGAGCTTTCCGGCCCGCCACAGCCGCAACATCCGGTGGAAGTCCGTGCGGACGTCCGCCGAGCCGTAGAAGCAGCCGAGCAGCTTCTTCTCGAAATAGAACAGTTCGAACGCGCTGAACGACACCATCGCCTCGGCCCGGCCGGCTCCGACGACGACCGTCGTCCCGCCGCGCCGGGTTGCATCCCACGCGCTGCGGATCGTGTCGGGGAGCCCGATCACCTCGAACGCGTAGTCGAAGCCGAGCCCGCCGGTCAGGTCGGCGGACAACGCCGCGAGATCGCCCGGCTTCACCGCGTGCGTCGCGCCGAACTTCTTCGCGGACTCGAGCTTGTGGTCAAGGAGGTCCACCGCCACGATCTCCGCCGCGCCGGCGATGCGCGCGCCTTGGATCGCACTCACTCCCACGCCACCGCAGCCGAAGATGACCACGGACGAGCCGGGCCTTACTTTGGCGGTGTTAAGCGCGGCGCCGACGCCCGTCATCACCCCGCACCCCACCAGCGAGGCCACGTCGAGCGGCACGTCGTCGGGGATCTTGATCGCTGCGACCTGCGGGACGACGAGTTCCTCGGCGAACGTGCCGGTCCCGGCCATCGCGCCGATCGGTGTGTCGCCCATCGTGAACCGCTGCGCCGTGAGCGCATCGAACAGATACGTCTGGCAGAGGTTGGGCTGTCCCTCGAGGCACAAGCGGCACCATCCGCACGGCGGGACCCAGGACACGATCACGTGATCGCCGGGAGCAAGGGTCGTCACGCCGTCGCCGACGGCGAGGATCTCGCCGGCACCCTCGTGCCCCAGCACGCCGGGCATCGGCGACGGCAGCGTCCCGTTCTGCGCCGAGATATCGGAGTGGCAGACGCCGCTGGCGACGATCCGGATGTGGACCTCGCCGGGGCCCGGCCCGACGACGCTCACGTCGTCGCGTACCTCGAGCTTCTCGTTGAGACCAGGAAGGATAGCTGCTCGCATCGTCGACCTCCGTGCTCGGACTGGTTGGACAAGAATTAGAACACGTTCTCCCTCGCGGGCTCAACCGCCGTGCTGGCACCCCCGTGGACACGGTGGCGGGCTGCATCGAGCCGAGACCACGGTGGCGGTATGTTCGGCGCGTGAGCGCGGTGCTGATGTGGCTACGAGCCGAGCTTCGTGCTCGCTGGAAGGCGCTTACCGGGATCGTGCTGCTGCTCGGACTCGCCGGAGGGATCGTGATCGCGGCCGCCGCCGGCGCGCGACGAACCGACAGCGCGCACGACCGGTTCTTGGAGGCGCAGACCGCCGCGGATCTCATCATCCTCGACGACGGGAGCTTCGGGATCGACGTCCCCCTCGACGAGATCATCCGCTTGCCCCAGGTCTCCGCGTACGCCCGCGGGTCGCTGGTCATATTCCTCGAGCGCGACCACGCTGCCGTGGCGTCCGTGGACGATCGGCTCGGCCGGACGATCAACCGCTTCAAGATCATCGAGGGGCGCATGTACGACTCCTCGCGAGTGGAGGAAGTCGTGGTCGGCATCGGGATCGCGCGCGTCCTGGATCTGAAAGTCGGAAGCGAATTCCCGCTCGTCGAGGACGAGTTCGACGACGACCTGGCGGCAGAGGGACTGCCCAATGCGATGTTGAAGGTCGTGGGGATCGTCGCCGGGCCCGGCGACTTCCCTCCCCAATACGTTGGGCTCTACCCCTCGATCCACCTGACGCCCGCGCTGTTCCGCGTCTACGGGAACAGGCTCTCCTCGGGGGACGGGGCGCCGGAGCGCGGAACGCTGTTCCTCAAGCTGAAGAACGGCGCCGCGGACGTTCCCGCGTTTCGCGCCGCCCTCGACCAGCTCGCGCCCGAGCTGCCGCTCTTCCCGACCACGGCCGAGGAGCTCGGCTTCGGCACGCAACGCTCGTTCCGTTTCCAGGCCACCGGCCTCTGGTTCCTCGCGCTGTTCGGAGGCATCGCGACGATCCTCATCGGCGGACAAGCGCTCGCACGGCAGACGTTCCTCGGCTCGGGAGATTTCCCGACGCTTTCGGCGTTGGGTTTCGGACGCGGATGGCTCGCGTCGATCGGGGTCCTTCGGGCCGGGATCGTCGGGATCGCGTCGGCCGCGCTCGCCGTCCTCGTCGCGTTCGCGCTATCGCCGCTGACTCCCGTCGGGGACGCGCGCTTCGCGGAGCCCTCTCCCGGCCTCGCGTTCGACGTCTCGGTCGTCGGCCTCGGCGCCGCCGGCCTGCTCCTCGTGACCGTCCTGCTGACGGCGTATCCCGCGTGGAGGTCGGCCCGGATGCGTTCGGCGTCTTCGTTGCGGGAAAGCTTCGCGCTCCGCCCTTCGCGCGTCGCGGCATTCTTCGCCCGCGCGTCCATGCCCGCCTCCGGCGTCGCCGGAGCGCGCCTCGCGTTCGAGATGGGGCGCGGAGGCACGGCCGTCCCCGTTCGGTCGTCGGTCGTCGGTGCCGCGTTCGGCCTCGCGGTGCTCATCGCGACGGTGACGTTCGGCGCGAGCCTCAACCACCTGATCGCCTCCCCGCCCCTGTACGGCGTGGGCTGGGACGCGTTCCTTACCCACTACGGCGACGGGCCCGACCTCCGGGACAACACGGCCGGGTTCCTCGCCAATCCCGGCGTCACCGACGTGACGATCGGAACCGATATCCCGCTCGAGGTCGGCGGCCGGCAGGTCTTCGCGCTCGGCATCGAACCGGTGCGCGGCGCCGCCGGGCCGCCGATCGTGGACGGCCGCGAGCCCGGCAACCCGAACGAGATCGCGCTCACTTCCAAGACCGCGCGACGCGTTCACGCCCGGATAGGAGACACGATCAGGGTTCGCATCCCCATCGGCGAAGCTCAGCCCGCCGCCTACACGATCGTCGGACAGACGGTGATCCCACCATTCGGATTCGTGAACGCCGAGCCGGGCGAGGGCGCGTTGTTGACCCTGGACGGAGCGTTCCGGCTGGCTCCTCCCGGCATCGACCTGACCGGCCTCGTGAGCGACGCGATGATCCGGTTCGCCCCCGGGGCCGACCGTGAGGAGGTGATCAGCTCCCTGGCCCCCCTCTTCGGACGGACGGCGGAAGAGTTTGGCGAAGGACCCAGCGAGACCCCGGCGGACGTCGTCAGCTTCGGTCGTGTCCGCAGCCTCCCGCTCGTCCTCGGGTCGATCCTCGCGGTCGTCGCCGCTGCCACCCTCGCGCACACGATGGCGAGCGGCGTGCGGCGCCGGAGCCGGGACCTTGCGATCCTCAAGACCCTCGGGTTCGAGGGGCGGCAACTCCGCGCGACCGTCGCCTGGCAGGCGACGGTGCTGACGGTCGCGTCGATCTGCCCAGCGGTGCCCGGCGGGATCGCGCTCGGACGCTGGACGTGGCATCTGCTCGCCGCCCAGATCAGCGTGGTGCCGCGCGCGGTGGTACCGGTGATCGTCGTCCTGCTCATCGCTCCGGCGGCGATCCTCCTCGCGAACCTGATGGCGGCGATCCCCGGCCGCACGGCGGCACGCCTCCAACCGGCCGTGATCCTCCGGACGGAATGACGTGGCGCGGGGCTCGTGCCCTGGCTGCCGGGCAGGTTGCGCCCAATAACGAGAACGTGTTCTAATTTCGCCGACGTGGGCGAACTCGGGTTCTGGAACCTCGCGCAGGCCGATCCTTCGCGCTTGGCGCTCGTCGATCCCGAGGGGGTCGAGGTCACGGCCGGCGAGCTGCTCGCCGAGACGAACCGCCTCGTTCACGGGCTGCGTGCGCTCGGCCTGAACAAGGGCGACACCGTCGCGATCCTGCTCCCGAACTCGATCGCCGCGGTCGAGGCCTACCTCGCCGTCATGCAGGCGGGCTGGTACCTCGTGCCGATCAACTACCACCTCACGGCGCCGGAGATCGCGTACATCCTCGAGGACTCCGAGGCCAAAGCCTTCATCTCCGAAGCGCGATACGCCGACGCCGCGCACGCCGCGGCCGAGGAGGCGAGCTTCCCGACGGACGCGCGCTTCGCGGTCGCCGGAGACATCGAAGGCTTTCGTCCTTACGCCGACGTGAAGGCCGGCCGGCCGGACGCCATGCCCGAGGACCGGGCGACCGGCGACATCATGAACTACACCGCCGGAACGACCGGCAGCCCAAAGGGCGTTCGCCGTCCGGGGAGCCCTTTCGACCCCGACACCAACGCCGAGCTGAACGGCTTGTTCCTGATGCTGTTCGGCATCCAGCCGAAAGACAACAACACCCACCTCGTCGTCTCGCCGCTGTACCACACGGCCGTGCTGCGTTTCGCGTCGAGCTCCCTGCACATGGGTCACAACGTCGTGCTGATGGACAAGTGGACCCCCGAGGGCACGCTCGAGCGCATCGAGCGTTACAAGGTGACGAGCTCGCACATGGTTCCCACGCAGTTCCACCGTCTGCTCGCGCTCCCGAACGACGCGAAGGACACCCGCGATCTCGGCTCGCTGCGCTACATGATCCACTCGGCCGCGCCGTGCCCGATCGAGACCAAGCGCAGGATGCTCGACTGGTGGGGCCCGGTGATCTACGAGTACTACGCCGCCACCGAGGGCGGCGGCACGCTCGTCACGCCGGAGGAGTGGCTGAAGAAGCCCGGCACGGTCGGGAAGCCGTGGCCGATCTCGCAGGTCTCGGTGCTCGACGACGACAACAAGCCCGTCCCGGCGGGGACGCCAGGCACCGTGTGGATGAAGATGGGCGACTACACCTTCGAGTACCACAAGGACAAGGCGAAGACCGACAAGACCTGGAATGAGGGCTTCTTCACCGTCGGGGACATCGGCTACCTCGACGAGGACGGCTACCTGTTCCTGATGGACCGCAAGATCGACATGATCATCTCGGGCGGCGTCAACATCTATCCCGCCGAGATCGAGGGAACGCTGCACCAGCACCCCAAGGTCGGCGATGCCGCCGTGTTCGGCATCCCGCACGACGACTGGGGCGAGGAGGTCAAGGCCGTCGTCGAGCCGTCGGCCGGCATCGAGCCGGGCCCGGCGCTCGAGCAAGAGCTGACCGCGTTCCTCTCCGACCGTCTCGCGAAGTACAAGATCCCGCGCACGATCGACTTCATCGCCGAGATTCCGCGCGATCCCAACGGCAAGCTCTACAAGCGCAAGCTGCGCGACCCGTACTGGGCCGGACGCGAACGGGCGATCTGAGCCATGAGAGCGGGGGCGGGCGACACCAAGGTCCTCACGGCGCTCCACGTCCTCGAGTATCCGTACAAGCGAAGCGTCGGCCGGGTGATCGGTCGGTTCCTGACCGGCCTGCGCGACAAGAAGCTCGAGGGCATCCGCGGGAGCGACGGCCGCGTGATCGTCCCGCCGGTCGAGTACGACCCGCAGACCGCCGCCGAGCTCAGTGAGTTCGTGGCGGTCGGCCCGTCCGGCGTCGTGACGACGTGGGCCTGGATCGCCGAGCCGCGCCCCAACAATCCGTTGCAGAAGGCGTTCGCGTGGGCGCTGATCCGCCTCGACGGCGCCGACACGGCGCTGTTGCACGCGGTGGACGCCGGCGACGAGACGAAGATGACGACCGGGATGCGCGTGAAACCGCGCTGGCGCGAGGAGCGCACCGGCCACATCCTCGACATCGAATGCTTCGAGCCGGAGGCGTGATGTCCGATCCGGTCGAGATCATCCAGACGCCGATCCGGCTCGAGTACAACTACACCCCCGGCGTCGCGCGGTCGCGATTCTTGAACGGCCTCGCGGAGGGCCGCATCCTCGGCGAGCGCTGCGAGCGCTGCCACAAGGTGTACGTGGGCGGCGGCAGCGGGGCGTGCCCGCGCGACGGCATCCCGATGACCGAAGTCGTGGAGCTCCCGCACGTCGGGACCGTCACGACCTTCTGCGTCGTCAACGTGCCGTTCGCCGGCTCGACCGTCGAGATCCCCTACACGACCGCCGCCATCCTGCTCGACGGCGCCGACATCCCGCTGACGGCCTTGCTGCAGGAGGTCCAGGCGGCCGACGTCCGCATGGGGATGCGCGTCGAGGCGGTCTGGGTGCCCGACGCCGAACGGGGACCGACGGGGGACTCGATCCGCTACTGGCGCCCGACCGGAGAGCCCGACGCGCCGATCGACGACGTGCTGAAGAGGATGCGCGCCGATGCGTGACGTCGCCGTGGTGTCCTTCGCGCAATCGACGAGCGTGCGGAACAACGCCGTCCAGAACGAGGTCGAGATCTTGATGCCGGTGATCCAGAAAGCCGTCGCCGACTCGGGGATCCCATCGAAGGAGATCGGCTTCACGTGCTCGGGCTCGGCCGACTACCTCGCCGGTCAGCCGTTCGCGTTCGTGTACGGCCTCGAGGCGATCGGCGCCTGGCCGCCCGTCCGCGAGTCACACGTGGAGGCCGACGGCGCGTGGGCGCTGTACGAGGCGTGGGTGCTATTGCAAGAAGGCGTGATCGACTCCGCGCTCGTCTACGGCTTCGGAAAGTCCTCCCCGGGGCAGGTGCGCGACGTGTTGACCCGACAGCTCGACCCGTACTACCTCGCGCCGCTCTGGCCCGACGCGATCTCGCTCGCCGCGCTGCAGGCCCGCGCGCTGCTCGAGTCGACCGACCACACCGAGCGAGAGATGGCCGAGGTGGCCGCGCGTAGCCGCCGCGACGCGAAGGCCAACCCGAACGCGCAAGTGACCGGCGACTTCGACGCCGAGCAGATCCTGGCCGATCCCTACATCGTGTCGCCGCTCCGCAAACACGACTGCGCGCCGATCTCAGACGGAGCCGCGGCGGTCGTGCTCGCCGCGGGGGACCTGGCGCGGAAGGTCTCGAATCGACCCGCGTGGATCCGCGGCATCGACCACCGCATCGAGCCGCATTATCCGGGCGTGCGCGACCTGACCCGCTCCCCCTCGACCCGCAAGGCCGCGGAGGTGGCCGGCGCGCTCGAAGGAGAGATCGACGTCGCCGAGCTCTACGCGCCGTTCACCCACCAAGAGCTGATCCTGCGCGACGCGCTCGGGCTCGCGAAGCCGAACGGAACCAAGATCAACCCCTCCGGCGGCGCGCTCGCGGCGAACCCGATCATGGCCGCCGGGCTGATCCGGATCGGCGAGGCGGCGACGCGGATCTCGAACGGCGAAGCGAACCGCGCGCTCGCTCACGCGACCTCCGGCCCGTGCCTGCAGCAAAATCTGATCTGCGTCCTGGAGGGCGAGTAGCGATGGAGCGCACCGCGATCGTCGGGATCGGCCAGACGAAGCACGACACCGCGCGCGAGGACCTTTCGATCGCCGGGCTCGTGCGCGAGGCTGCCACCCGCGCGCTCGACGACGCCAACATGGGCTGGTCCGACATCGACGCGGTCGTCGTCGGAAAGGCGCCGGACATGTTCGAGGGCGTCATGATGCCCGAGCTCTACCTGGCCGACGCGCTCGGCGCCGTCGGAAAGCCGCTGCTCCGCGTCCACACGGCCGGCAGCGTCGGCGGGTCGACCGCGGTCGTTGCCGCGCACCACGTCGCGTCGGGTCTCTACGAGCGGGTCCTCACGGTCGCGTTCGAGAAGCAGTCCGAGTCCAACGCGATGTGGGCCCTCGCGCCGAAGATCCCGTTCCAGCCGACGCTCGTCGCCGGAGCCGGCGGCTACTTCGCGCCGCACATCCGCGAGTACATCCGCCGTGCGAAGGCCCCCGACCACATCGGGATCGAGGTCGCCGTCAAGGACCGCGTGAACGGCATGCGCAACCCCTACGCGCACCTCCGGATCCCCGACATCTCGTTCGAGAAGGTCGCCGAGTCGCCGATGCTATGGGATCCGATCCGCTTCCTCGAGTGCTGCCCGTCCTCGGACGGCGCATGCGCGATGGTGCTCACCAGCGAGCGGTACGCGGCCACCGGCAAGAACCCGGCGGCCTGGGTGCGCGGGACGGCCGTGCGCAGCGAGCCGCTCGGGATGGCCGGGCGAGACGAGGTCAACCCGCGCGCCGGCCGGGATTGCGCCGCCGACGTCTACGCGCAGGCCGGGATCACCGACCCTCGCGGCCAGATCGACCTCGCCGAGGTCTACGTTCCGTTCTCGTGGTTCGAACCGATGTGGCTCGAGAACCTCGGCTTCGCCGATGAAGGGACCGGGTGGCAGCTCACCGACAAGGGCGTGACCGCTCTGGACGGCGACCTGCCGATCAACCCGTCCGGCGGCGTGCTCTCGTCGAACCCGATCGGCGCGTCCGGCATGCTCCGCTTCGCCGAAGCTGCGATGCAGGTCCGCGGCCAGGCCGGCGAGCATCAGGTGGACGGCGCGCGCCTCGCCCTCGGTCACGCGTACGGTGGTGGCTCGCAGTTCTTCGCGATGTGGATGGTCTCGAGCGAAAGGCCGTAACCATATGAATTTCACCTTCACCGACGAGCAGGAAGAGCTTCGCCGAACGATGCGGCGCTTCCTCGAGGACAAGTCGCCGACGACCGAAGTCCGCCGCCTCATGGAGACGCCCGGCGGTTACGACGAGTCTGTCTGGAAGCAGATGGCCGCCGAGCTCGGCCTGCAGGGCCTCCACATCCCCGAGGAGTACGGGGGACAGGGCTTCTCGTTCGTCGAGCTCGGGATCGTGCTCGAGGAGATGGGCCGGTCGCTGCTCGCCGCGCCGTTCCTGTCGAGCGTGTGCCTGGCCGGCAACGCGATCCTCGATCTCGGCTCCGACGCGCAACGCAAGGAGTTGCTGCCCGGTATCGCGTCCGGCGAGACGATCGCCGCGCTCGCGTTCGCCGAGCCCAACGGCCGTTGGGACGCGACCGGCGTCTCCTCGACCGCGCGCAAAGAAGGCTCCGACTGGATCCTGAACGGCACGAAACGCTTCGTGGTCGACGGCGGGATCGCTTCCCTGCTGATCGTCGCCGCCAGGGCGCCCGAGGGCGTCGGCCTGTTCGTCGTCCCCGGCGACGCGGGCGGGCTGACCCGCGAGGCGCTGCCGACACTCGACCAGACCCGGAAGCAGGCCAGCCTGGAGCTCCAGAACGTGCGCGGAACCGCGCTTGGGGACATCCCCGCGTCGCTCGACAAGCTGCTCGACCACATCTCCGTCTGCATCGCGGCCGAGATCGTCGGCGGCGCGCAGCGCTGCCTCGACATGGCCGTCGACTACGCGAAGAACCGGGTTCAGTTCGGTCGCCCCATCGGCCAATTCCAGGCGATCAAGCACAAGTGCGCCGACATGCTCCTCCAGATCGAGTCGGCGAAGACCGCCGCCTACTACGCGATGTGGGTCGCGGCCAAGGATGACGACGAGCTCCGTCTGAGCGCGCCGCTCGCCAAGGCGGTCGCCTCGGACGCCTACTTCTTCGCCGCCTCGGAGAACATCCAGGTCCACGGCGGCATCGGATTCACCTGGGAGCACGACGCGCATCTGTACTTCAAGCGTGCGAAGTCCTCCGAACTGCTGTTCGGCGACCCCGTCTACCATCGGGAGCTGCTGGCAACCCGGCTCGGGATCTGAAAGGACAAGCTGTGGGACGGCTCGACGGCAAGGTCGCGCTGATCTCCGGTGGCTCGCGTGGCCAGGGCGCCACCGCTGCTCGCCGGTTCGTCGCCGAGGGTGCCCGGGTCGCGCTCGGGGACATCCTCGACGACGAGGGCAAGGCGCTCGCCCAGGAGCTGGGCAACGCCGCGATCTACACCCATCTCGACGTTACGAAGGAGGACGACTGGGTTTCGGCCGTCAAGGACGCCGAGCAGTCGTTCGGCCGCCTCGACGTCCTGCTCAACAACGCCGGCATCCTCAAGTTCGGCAAGCTCGAGGACTCGACCCTCGAGGACTACATGCAGATCATCAACGTGAACCAGGTCGGCGTGTTCCTCGGCATGAAGGCGGCCGTGCCGGCCATGAAGCGCGCCGGCGGCGGCTCGATCATCAACATCTCCTCGGTCGAGGGATTGCGCGGCCTTCCGCGTCTCACCGCATACACGGCCAGCAAGTTCGCCGTCCGCGGGATGAGCAAGTCCGCCGCGGTGGAGCTCGGCCGGCACAAGATCCGCGTCAATTCCGTCCACCCGGGCTTCATCGATACGCCGATGACCCGCGCGCAGGGCCTGCAAGACATCGACGTCGACAAGCTGTTCGAGTCGGGTATCCCGCTCCGTCGCGCAGGGGTCCCCGACGACATCGTGAACATGGTCTTGTTCCTCGCGTCCGACGAAAGCTCTTACTGCACCGGCGCCGAGTTCGTCGTCGACGGCGGCGCGACGTCCTTCGTGGGGTGGGGCGGACACGTGCCCCGATTTGGGTAGCCGGACGTGCGCGTCGCCTATTCCGACGAGCAGATCGCGCTGCGCGACGAGCTCCGTGCGTACTTCGCGAAGGTCCTGACGCCGGAGCTTCGCGCGGAGCTGGGCCCGCGCGCCGGCGAGCAGATGGGGCCCGCCTACCGCCGCGTCGTCCGGCAGATGGGGGAGGACGGCTGGCTCGGCCTCGGATGGCCGAAGGAGTACGGAGGGCAAGGTCGCTCGTTCATCGAGCACCAGCTCTTCATCGACGAGTGCCGCCGCGCCGACATGCCGTTCCCGTTCGTAACCCTAAACACCGTCGGCCCCACGCTGATCCAGTACGGCACCGAGGAGCAGAAGCAGCGCTTCCTCCGGCCGATCCTTCGCGGTGAGATGCATTTCGCGATCGGCTACACGGAGCCGGGCGCGGGAACCGACCTTGCGTCGCTCCGTACCCGCGCGGTCAAGGACGGCACCGGCTACGTGATCAACGGCCAGAAGATCTTCACGACGGGCGCGCACGACTCGGACTACATATGGCTCGCCGCGCGCACCGACACAGAGGCTCCGAAGCACAAGGGCCTCACGATCTTCATCGTCCCGACGTCACACGACGGAGTGAAGATGACCCCGATCGAGACCATCGACTACGGGCGGACGAACGCCGTCTATTTCGAGGACGTGCGCGCCACGGCCGACGCGATCGTCGGCGGCGAGAACGAGGGGTGGGGGCTCATCACCACGCAGCTCAACCACGAGCGCGTCGCGCTGGCATGCTCGGGCAAGGCCGAGCAGCTCCTCGACGACGTGCTCGCGTGGGCGGCCCAGACCACCGCGTCCGACGGCGGCCGCATCATCGACCGCCCCTGGGTGCAGATGACGCTCGCCCGAACGCGCGCTCGGCTCGAGGCCTTGAAGCTGCTGAACTGGCGTCTCGCCTGGGAGCTGACGAAAGGGATCCTTAACGCGGCCGACGCGTCGGTCGTCAAGGTCTACGGCACAGAGCTGTTCGTCGAGGTCTATCGCAGCCTCATGGAGGTCCTGGGCGAAGCGGGCGAGATCCGTCACGGTTCTCCGGGCGCGGTGCTGGGCGGCCGCGTCGAGATCATGTACCGCTGGGCATACGTCGTTACGTTCGGCGGCGGCGTCAACGAGGTCCAGCGCGACATCATCGCGACCGCCGGGCTCGGGATGCCGAGGAGCGGCCGGTGAGCAAGACCGCGGACCGCCGCACCGAGTCCGAGCGCGAGGATCTCGTCGAGCGGCTGCGGTCCTTCGTCGGGCGGCGGGCCGGGCCGCAGTTCACCTCGCCGGACCCGGTGAACGAGTCGATGATCCGCCATTGGTGCGAGGCGCTCGGTGACGCCAATCCTTCCTACACCGATCCCACGTTCGCGAAATGGTCGGTCCACGGCAGCATCGTCGCGCCTCCGACGATGCTGCAGGTTTGGACGATGAAAGGTCTCAAGCCTCCGCCGTCGCCCGACAACGCGCAGGCGGAGCTGATCGCGGCTCTGGACGAGGCCGGATTCACCTCGATCGTGGCGACGAACTGCGAGCAGGAGTACCTCCGCTACCTGCGGCCGGGCGACCTCATCACGTCGACCACGATCATCGAGTCGGTCTCGGAGGAGAAGCGCACCGGTCTTGGGCCCGGCCACTTCTTCACGACGCTGACGACCTGCTGCGACGCGACCGGCGAAGTCGTCGGGCGCATGATGCAGCGCTACCTGAAGTTCCGGCCGGAGGCCGCGGCCGTCCCGCCGCGAACCGGGCGGCGCCCGCGGCCGGCGATGAACCAGGACACCCGGTTCTTCTGGGACGGCACGGCGCGACGGGAGCTCCTGATCCAGCGCTGCTCCGCGTGCAATACCCTCCGGCATCCGCCGCGGACGATGTGCGGCGCCTGCGGCTCGTTCGAATGGGATGCGGTCCGGGCGAGCGGCCGAGGAGAGGTCTTCTCGTACGTCGTGGTGCACCATCCGCCGGTGCCGGGGTTCGAGATGCCCTACGTCGTCGCGCTCGTGGCCCTGGAGGAAGGGACGCGGATCGTCACGAGCATCGTCGGGGTAGAGCCCGGCGAGGTGCGCATCGGCATGCCGGTCGAGCTGGACTTCCTCACCATCGACGACGCGGTCACGTTGCCGGTCTTCAAGCAAAGGAGCTGAGCCGTGGATCTGGGTTTCAGCGAGGACCAGGAGGCGCTGCGGGACCTCGCGCGTCAGATCCTCGGCGCGCACACGACGACCGACCGGCTGAAGCAGGTCGAGGCCGATCCCGATCGCTTCGACCGATCACTTTGGGCCGAGCTCGCCCGCGCGAACCTCCTCGGCGTCGGCATCTCCGAAGACCACGGCGGGATCGGCGGCGGCCTCACCGAGGTCTGCCTTCTGCTCGAGCAAGCCGGCGCGGCGGCGGCGTCCGTGCCGCTGTGGCCCGCCCTCGTCCTCGGCGCGCGAACGATCACCCGCTACGGGTCGCCGTCGCTTCGATCCTCGCTGCTGCCGCGTGTTGTCTCCGGGGACGCCGTCCTAACCGCCGCACTCGCCGAGCCCGACTCAGATGACCCGCTACGGCCGGCGACGACCGCGACCTGGGAGGGCGACGCGTGGCGACTCGAAGGCGCGAAGATCGCTGTGCCCGCCGCACATCTCGCCGAGCGGGTCCTCGTCCCCGCGCGGTCGAACGGCGGCGTCGGGATCTTCCTGCTCGACCCGCGCTCGGGGGGACTGACCCTCGAGCGGCAGTCCGCAACCAGCGGCGAGATCCTGTCGATGCTCACCCTCGACGGCGCCTCGGTGCCCGAGGACGACGTCCTGGTCGAGCCGGGAACCGACCCCGCCGCTCTCGGGTGGCTCCACGACGCGGCGCTCACCGGCCTCTGCGCGCTTCAGGTCGGCATGGCCGAGCGCGCGCTGCACATGACGGCCGAGTACCTGTCCGGCCGCGAGCAGTTCGGGCGGCCGCTCGCGAAGTTCCAAGCGGTCCAGCAGCGGGCCGCCGACGCCTACATCGACGTGGAGGCGATGCGGTGGACGATGTGGCAAGCCGCGTGGCGCCTCGACGAGGGGCTGCCGGCGACGGATGAGGTCGCGATCGCCAAGTTCTGGGCGGCCGACGGCGGACACCGCGTGCTCGCCGCCGCGCAGCACCTTCACGGCGGGATCGGCGTCGACATGGAGTACCCGTTGCATCGCTACACGCTCGGCGCGAAACATGTCGAGCTGATGCTCGGCGGCGCCGGCCGGCAGCTCGCGCGGCTCGGTGCCGGGATGGCTTCGGGAGGGGAGCGGTGATGCGCACGCTCAGCCCGAGCGACGTGACGGTCGGCGACGAGCTTCCCGCGAGCGAGATCCCGATCACCGCGACCCTCATCGTGGCGGGCGCGCTCGCGTCGCGAGACTTCCAGGACGTCCACCACGACGCCGCGCTGGCGCGGCAGCGCGGGGCCGGCGACATCTTCATGAACATCCTGACGACCAACGGATTGGTCGGACGCTTCGTCACGGACTGGGCCGGACCCGAGGCCATCCTGCGCAAGGTCGCCATCCGGCTCGGCTCCCCGAACTACCCCGGCGACGTGATGCGCCTCGCCGGCCATGTCACGCTCGTCGAAGGGGACGACGTCGAGGTCTCGATCCGCGGCACGACCGGCCTCGGGGAGCATGTCTCCGGAACCGTCCGGCTCACGCTGGCGGGCAAGGACCGCGCATGAGCCTCGCCGGACGCGCCGCGATCGCCGGGATCGGCCAGACCGAGTTCTCCAAGGAGTCCGGCCGCACCGAGATGCGCCTCGCCGTCGAGGCGGCCTCCGCCGCGCTCGCCGACGCCGGGCTCAGCCCCGCCGACGTCGACGGGTTCTGCAC
This sequence comes from Actinomycetota bacterium, assembly GCA_040905475.1. Lineage (NCBI taxonomy): Bacteria > Bacillati > Actinomycetota > Actinomycetota bacterium. The sequence goes on along the minus strand of JBBDRM010000100.1, from coordinate 73,804 downwards.
GTTCACGATGGACTCGAACGAAGAGATCGAGCTCGCCCGGAACCTCGGGTGCGGCGACCTGAGCTTCTACAGCCGGATCCATTACGGCGGCGGAGCAGCATGCGCCGTTATCCACCAGGCGGCGATGGCCGTCGCGACCGGCTCGGCCGAAGTCGTGATCGCGTACCGGGCACTGAACGGCCGCTCCTGGCGCCGATTCGGTTTGAGCATCCACGACAAGCCGACGGCCGAGCTCATCCACTACAGCTGGTACACGCCGTTCGGCCTCACGACGCCGGCAAGCTGGGTCGCGATGTTCGCGCAGCGATACATGCACACCTACGGCGCGACGAGCGAGGACCTCGGGCGCGTCGCCGTCGCGCATCGCGCGTTCGCGGCAACGAACCCGGACGCCTGGTTCCACGGGAAGCCGATCACCTTGGAGGATCATCAGTCCAGCCGCTGGATCGTCGAGCCGCTCCGCCTGCTCGACTGCTGTCAGGAATCCGACGGCGGCGTGGCCGTGGTCGTCACGAGCGCCGAGCGCGCGAAAGACCTCCGCCAGACCCCGGCGATCATCCGAGCAGCCGCGCAGGGCTCCGGCGCGGGCCAGGAGGAGATGACGTCCTATTACCGCGACGACCTGACCCACCTCCCCGAGGTAGCCGCCGTCTCGCGGCAGCTCTGGCGGCAGTCGGGCCTCACGCCGGCCGACATCCAGACAGCGGTCATCTACGACCCCTTCACGCCGTTCGTGCTCTTGCAGCTCGAGGAGTTCGGCTTCTGCGGCCCGGGTGAGTCGAAGGACTTCGTGCGTGACACGGGCATCGGCCCGGGCGGCAGGCTTCCGATCAACACCAACGGCGGCCAGCTGGGGGAGGGATACATCCACGGCATGAACGGCGTCGCCGAGGGCGTTCGGCAGATCCGCGGCGCCGCGGCCAATCAAGTGCCCGACGTGTCCAACGTGCTCGTCACCGCCGGCGTCGGCGTGCCGACGAGCGGGATCGTTCTATCGAGGGAGTGATGATGCGCTTCGACGAGCCCGAGCATCTCGCAGCGGTACGCGCCGAGGCGCGCGCCTGGCTGGAGGAGAATTGGCCGGCGTTCAACGCCGAGCATCCCGACACCGGCGTGCCGAACCCGGCACGGTCGCGCGCATGGCAGCACCGCCTTGCGCAAGCCGGATGGGGTGCGCCCTCGTGGCCGGCGGAGTTCGGGGGGCGCGGCTTCGGCCCACTCGAATCCACCATCTGGGGCGAGGAGAAGGCTCGCATCGGTGCGACGATCCCGTTCAACGTGGTCGGCTTCGGGATGGCCGGGCCTACCGTCATCGCGCACGGCTCGCCCGAGCAGAAAGCGCGGTACCTTCCGCCGCTGCTCAACGGCGACGAGATCTGGTGCCAGCTCTTCTCCGAACCCGGTGCCGGCTCGGATCTCGCGTCGCTGTCGACACGAGCGGTCCGTGACGGCGACGAGTGGGTCGTCAACGGTCAAAAGGTTTGGTCCTCGCTCGCTCACGAGGCGCACTACGGCCTGCTCCTTGCGCGGCACGACTTCGACGTGCCGAAGCACAAGGGCCTCGTCTATCTGATCGTCGACATGTCGTCGCCCGGCGTCGAGGTTCGCCCCCTCAAGCAGATGGACGGCAACTCGCACTTCAACGAGGTCTTCCTCAACGACGTCCGCGTGCCGCACGCCGACCGGCTGGGCGAGCCGGGCGACGGCTGGCGGATCGCCATCACTACCCTCATGCACGAACGCATGTCGATCGGCAGTGCGAGCGGCGGCTACACGTTCCCCTTCGAACGTCTCGTGCAGCTGGCGCGGGAGCGGGCGCCGGACGGGATCGATCCGCTAACACGGGACGCGCTCGCCCGGGTCTACACGCAGGGTCGGATACTTGCACTGCTGAACGCCCGGATCCTCTCGAAGCTCGGCCGCGGGCAGATCCCCGACGCTGAAGGGTCGATCGCGAAACTCGTCCTTGCGAACCTCGTTGGACAGACCGCGATGGTGGGTATGCGTGTCCTTGGGCCCGATGGAAGCGTTATGGGAGAAGAAGGAGTCCAACGGGCGTTTCTGGGATGGCCGGCATTCCGGCTGGGCGGGGGGACCGACGAGATCCAGCGCAACCTCATCGGAGAGCGAGTGCTTGGTCTGCCGCGTGATTCCGCACCCGACAAGGACGTCCCGTTCGGGTCGCTGCGCCGATAAGGACGGGTTTTTCGTCCCAGGCCAAATCTGCGAAGTCCTACCATCACCTACCGTGTTCGCGCAATGGTTACGTTCCGGTTCAAAAGCAACCAGAGCGGGTAACCTGACGGCCACTGAGAGGAGTCACGTCGTTAAGAGGGGAAACCAGTCGCGTAAGAGTTTCCTCATGCATTCGCATTAGGTAAGTAGCAGGGTCCTGAGCGGTTTCGGCGAAAGGCTCTGCTTTGGGAACTTGAGTGAAGTTAGTGTGGTTCCGGCGAGGGTAGAAACAAAGGTCGGATTGGTTCGTCGAGGGAGGTTGGAGCAGATGGCAGTACACAGGAGCGGACGGTTGGTAGCCGCCCTGCTGGTCGCCCTACTCGCTATCGCGGTTGTGGCGATCCCGGCATCGGCAGTCCCGTTCGATGAGGCGGATTTCTCCGGCTACGCAACCGGTCAAGTGCTCCACGCAGACGCGCTTCACGCTACCGGCGTGAACGTCGCCAACGTGGAAGAGGCTTGGACCGGCGCGGCCGTCGACTCGAAGGGGTTGACGAGCGCCATCAAGAACGAAGCCGGCCTCGACCGGACCGTGATCGCGGCGCAGCCGACCAAGAAGACGGCCGGCCGCGGCTCGGGCCTCGAGCTCGGGCTTGGTGTCGACGACGACACGGCGAACGATCTCCAGATCCAGATCGCCGAAGCGGCTGCTCCGCCGAACACTTCGACGATGGACGAGCTTCTCGGCCTCCCCGCTTCGCCGATCGCGTACGCCTCGCTGCTCCGCGGCGCAGCGGAAGCGAACTGGAGCAACTCCAGCACCTGCGTGCTCGGCAAGGACCTCAGCAACGGCCTCGGCTACGCGGCCAACGTCGAGCTTGTCGAGACGGGCACGACCGATCCCGAGGGCGACGGCAACCTGGACGCGCCGCTGATCTCGGTTAACTCCGAGCTTCCGGCCGACCGGCGGGTCGCTCAGTCGTTCTCGCACACGTTCCTCGACGTTCAGCAGAACGCGGCCGGCAACCCGCTCGGTCTGAGGTTCGGTCTCTCGTCCGAGGTACGGATGACGATCGCTCCGGTGACATTGGCGGACGGCGCACTGACGCTCGATTTCCTCGGTGAGTGGGTCCTGCGCGCGACGGCCGGGGGCATCCCCGGCAGCTCGCACATCCACTTCGGTCCCGGCGAGGCAAGCCCCTCGACGCCGATCCTGCGCATCATCCAGGACGGGGAGATCACCGACATCATCACGTTCCAGGACATCCTCGGTGACGAGGGTCTCCCGATCATCATCCCCGGCGTCCTCGAGCTCGTCATCGGCGAGAACCCGCGGGCGATCGGCGGCGACGACACGACCGAGCCTTCGGTCGCGGCGAACGGCACCAGCGCCTCGGCGGCGCTGGACGTCGTCCGCGTCAAGGTGCTCGACGGTGAGGCACTGGACCTCCGCTTCGGTCACATGGAGGTCGCAGCGCAGGTTCCGGTGGGCGGCATCGACTGCGGCATTCCGGTCTCGAAGACCTCGAACCTGAACGGCGTCACGGTCGGCCAGGCGTTCACCACGTCGATCAAGGTCGACAACCCCTTCGGCTGCGACATGACGGTCGTCAAGGTCGTCGACAAGATCACGACCGAAGGTGACGCGAAGTTCCAGGTGCTCAGCACGAGCCCGACAGCCAACCAGGTTCCCGCGGGATCGAATCTCGATTCGGGGACCGTGGTATGGGACAACATCGGTCCGATCGCGAAGGGCGGAAGCAAGACCGTGTCCGTGACCCTTCGCGCGCAGGGCGGCGGTGGCATCATCGAAGACATCGCGACCGCCGCCGCGGTGCTCGGCAACTGCGACGGTGAGGGCGACGGCAGCACGGTCGTGGGCAACTCGCCTCCGCTCAAGGTGCTGGTCGTGCTCAAGGCCAAGTTCCTCCCCGAGACGGGTGTTGGGACCAGCGGAGCCTTCTACGTGGGCGCCCTGAGCCTCCTCAGCCTCGCGGGTGTGAGCATCAGGTCGCTGCGCCGCACGAAGCCGTAGCGCGAAGCCCTGGCAAGCCGCGGAGCCCGGCCGAATAGGCCGGGCTCCCGCCTTCCAAGGGTCGACGCCCGCGAACGTGCGGCGGGCCGGCCCGTTGAGCCGGCCCGCCTTTCCCCGGGCGGGGGGCTCAAGCCAGGTACTTGGGCGCGGTTTCTGCGGCGCCGTACGTGGTGGTGAATTCGACCGGGGTCTTGGATGGGTCGGTCATGGAGATGGCGACCGGCCCCTGGGAGTTGGCCATGAACACCCATCCGTTCGGACCCCAGACCGGCGCGCTCGCGAACTCGGGACTCGGCCATGACCGGATGGAGCTCAGCTCGAGCGTCTTCACGTCCAGCGACCACAGCGTCTGATCCGTCGGGTAGGGATAGCGGTCGCACGTCGCCTCCGGGGCTTCGCAGTGGCTCTCCTCGAGCGTGAAATGTGACGTGCCGGTGACGGCGGCCGTCCGACCATCGGGGGAGAACTTCGCAGCGGCCGTGAGGAAGATGTCGGGCCCGATCCGGCGGGCCTTCTTGGTCTGCAAGTCGACCATGATCAGACGCTGGCCGTTGTTGGTCGCGAGCAGGGCATGACGTCCGTCCGTCGAGGCGTCGAGCAGCGCCGCGTTCTTACGGATCAGCCGCGGCTTGCTGCCCGGCTGAAGGTCGAAAACGCTCGGCGTGTCACCCTCGTAGAGCGTAACGAGATGTGTGAAGCCGGAGGAGATCACCGGACCCGCGAACCACTGACTCTCCATGAGGAGGAGCGGCGTGCGGTCGGCCAAGCTGATCAGCTCGACTCGCATGCGCTCCGAGCCCTGTCCGTCCGTCTGCGAACGACCGACGACGAGTGCGTCGCCGTCTGGGGTCCACGAGAAGCTGCTGACCTCCGTGGCTATGGTGACGGGAGCTCGGCCTTGGGCCGTCGTGACATAGAGAACACGAACTTCGTCGGTGTATGCGATGCGCCCGCCCCTGGGTGATGGCGCGAATTCGAGGATCGAGCCCTCCACCTCGATGCTGTGCTCCGCTCCGGTCGGCAGATCGAGCAGCGTGAAGCCGTGCTCGAGCGCGAACACCGCCCAGCCGTTGGCCGGCTCTCTAAGAACGGGTCCTTGGGGAGCCGGAGACGCGGTCGGCGTCCCCGTCGGTTGCGCCCTGGATCCCGCCTCCGGATCTGGCCGCGTCCCTACGTACACCGCGCCGACGAGCGCCGTCGTGAGCGCGATCGCGATGAGCCGCGAATGAGCGCGGAGACGTGACAACACGGCGCGTCGTCGGCTCTGCGGCTTGCTCGGCTCGACGGATGGGTCGGTGGTGTCGAGACCAGCGTCCGGGATATGAACGATCGGTGCCTCCTCAAGCTCGAGCACCTGGATCGGCGAACGTGCCTTGCCTCTCACCGGTGCCGCGTCGAGAGTTGGGACGCCACACGCCGGACACGGGTCGCCCACGGATACCGTCGTGAGCACATCGCATCTCGCGCACCAGGTCATCTCTACCTCCCACCGTCCGCCCGGGTAGGGCTTGCTTCCACCAGGGTCGCCGTGCAGGCAGATGGCCGGACATGGCCGTTGGTACATCGGAGGAGAAATGCCCGTTGGTTAACCAAGCGCGGTTTCCCCTAGAAAACACGGGGTTCTTTGACTCTTGCCCTCTCCTCGGTTAGCGTTCCGACGGCATCGATACCGGGAGGTGGTTAGTGGCAGACACACTGAATCGCTCGCAACTGCTCAAGACCGTCTCTGAGCGGACCGGCATGGCCCGCAAGGAGGTAGAGCAGGTTTACGAGCACACCGTGCGTACCATCCAGGACGCGGTGAAGTCGGGGCGGAAGGTGGCGTTGACCGGCTTCGGTCGGTTCACCCAGCGCGTGCAGGCAGCGCGCAAGGCCGGCATGGGGAAGAACCCCTTCACCGGCGAGAGCATCAAGATCGCGGCGCGCCCCGAGCGGCGCCTCCCGCGCTTCTCGCCGGCGAAGCAGTTCAAAGAGTACGTGTCGGGCAGCCTGAAGCTCCCGGCGCTCCCCGCGCAGAAGGCTACGGCAGCGCCCAAGAAGGCGACGGCGAAGAAGGCCGCGCCCAAGAAGGCCGCTGCGAAGAAGGGCCCGGCCAAGCGCAAGCGCTAGACGGCTGGGTAGCACTGAGGGCGGGACCCAGTCCCGCCCTCAACCTATTCCGCACATGAGCTACGTCTTCTGGGAGTCCAGGAACTCCCGGATGGCCGCCGTCACTGGTGTGGGTTGCTCCACCGGAGACGCGTGGCCCGCGGCCTCGATCGGGACGTACGGGGCTCCGAGCGCTCGCGCGAGCTCTTCGCCGCGCTCCGGCTCGATCGCGATGTCCTCGAGCCCATGGATCACGACCGCGGGACAGTTGATCTCGCCCAGCCGGTCGTGAACGTCTTCTCGATCGAACACCGCGCGAACGATGGCGTGCTCGCCCTCGATGTCGGCAGACATCAGCTTCTTGCGCCACGCGTCGGACTCCGGCTTCGCCGCGTAGGTGCCGCTGAACAGGAGCGTCAAGAGGATCGACGCGAGATCCTCACTGACTCCGTCGGCGAGCGCGACCTGAAGGAACGCCTCGTACTGCGCGAGCTTGTCACGGTCCTCCTCATGCGCCTGGGTGTCGATGAGAACCAGACCCATTGCGCGATCGGGATGCGCTATCGCAGCACGGATGGACGTCCATCCGCCCGTCGACTGACCGCACCAGTATGCGGAGCCGATCCCGAGCTGATCGCAGATCGCTGCGACCATGTCTGCGTACTGCCAGAAGTCGATGCCGAGCTCGACCCCGGCGCTCTCGCCGTGTCCGGGCATATCGATCGCGACGAGCCGGTAGTGGTCTTTGAGCTCGTCGATCTGACCATCCCACATCGAACGATCCATCAGCAGGCCGTGCAGCAGAAGGACGGCGGGGCCCGATCCTTCGTCCGTGTAGGCGTAACGCCAGCCGTTCAGTTCACCTTGCGGCATAGGTCCTCCGGACGGATCGTCAGAAGCTGACGATGGTGAGGTCGCGGACCTTCGGTTGCGACCGGTCGCCTTCCAGGTTGAACTTCACTCGCTGGCCGATCCGGAACTCGCGGATCCCGGTATCGCGGAAGGCTTGGTGGTCGAACGGGATCTCGTTCTTCGCGTCGTCCAGGATGAGCCCGCTCCTGCTCTGGGCGTTGTACGTCCTTATGGTTCCCTGTGCCATGCGTCCTCCTTGGGCGCGGCTACGATACCGAACGGGACTTGATCGACGCGAGGACGTCGTCGAGCAGATGGAACGATTCGCGGACCTTGGTCGCGTCGCCGAGGAACGTGATGTTCCACGGCACCACGTGTCGCACGCCGACGGCCTCGAACTCCCGGAGTTCGGCCACGATATCGTCGGGCGTGCCGTGCAGCGTGAACTCGTGCGAGATCTCGTCTGGGATCTGGCCGATCGCCTTGAGGGCCTCGTCCTTCGCGAAATGGGTCGGGATGTAGTCGCGGAGGCCTTGGAACTTCGAGCCGAGCGGATGGGAGAAACCGCGCTTCTCGTACTCCTCGCTCGGCAGCACCAACTGGAAGCCTTTCGGCAGCGTCTCGTTCAGGATGCGGTGTGCTTCCTCGTGGTCGTTCGCGACGACCGTGTACGCCCACAAGCCGGGCGTGAACGTGGAGAGGTCGCGGTCCGCCTTCTCGGCGGCGGCGCGGATCACCCCGAGGCGATGACCGTACTCCTGGGGCGACATCCGGGTCGGGAGCCAGCCGTCGGCGAGACGGCCGGTGATCTCGAGCATCCGCGGGCCGTGTGCGCCCGTCCAGATCGGGGGGAAGACGCCGGGCGTGTACGGGCCCATGCCGCAGACGGCGCGCCGCATGGTCCAGACGTCCCCGTCGAAGTCGACCGGCTCGTCGTTCTCCCACAACAAGCGGATGATCGTTAGGGCCTCCTCGAATCGCGACGCCGGCTTCGAGAAGTCCATGCCGTAGGGGATGATGTTCTCGCCTTCGCCGGCTCCGATCCCGAGGATCACGCGGCTCTTGGAGAAGTGATCGAGCGTCAGCCATTCATTCGCGAGCATGGCCGGATGCCGCCGGACCGGCTCGGTCACGCTCGTGCCGAGGCGGATGCGGTCGGTGTGGGTCGCGGCCGCCGCGATACATGCGACCGGGTCGAAGTAGATGTGCGGGTTCGACTGGAAGTTCGCCAGCGGCGTGACGTCCGCCGTCCAGATCGACTCTGGATGCCAGCCCATCAGATGGTCGGGCCACCAGAGAGCGTCGTAGCCCTTCTGTTCGTTGCGCATCGCCGTCCTCAGTACGCCCTCGATGGGCGGCATGATGTTTCCGGGAGCACCGATCTCCAACGTCATATGACGTCTCCTCGTTCTCGCGAACCGTTCAGCCGGCGAGCCGCAAGCGCGCCGCGATGCCCATGTCCTCGAGCGCACGACGGGTCGCGGGCCCCGGCCCGAGGGCCCACACCGCGGCGAGGGCTTCTGAAGTATCGACGTCGGCGGCCAGCCGGGGCGAGTTCAGGGTGCGGAACGCCGCGCCGGCCGCGGCGGCGGCGGCTTCGTGCGCGGCGCGGCTGGCCGGACCGAACGCCGCCCCGATGACGTCCGCCGGGTGGCGCCAGAGGGCGTTTGTTCCCGAGCCGCCGGCGTCTGGGGCGAGCGCCACGCCGTCCCCCTGCGCGAGCGCGCGAAGGTCTTCCGCCGTCGCGGCCGCGAGGTCCGCCGCCACGACGAGCACGCCGGTCGCGCGGGCCGACACGGCGTCCGCGGTCGCTGCGTCGAGCGAAGCGTTGAGGCCGCGGCCCGGCGCGGGGTCGGGGCGCGGATCGGCGCCGAAGCGCTGTGCGACTACCGCTGCGTCGTTGTCGGACTGAAGTACCCACACCCGGTCGAAGCCGTGTGCTGCAGCTATCACGTCGGCAAGCATGGCGAGGGACAGGCGGCGTCGTTCGTCGGGGTCGAGGGCCGGTGCGAGGCGCTCCTTCGCTCCGGCGAGCGGTTTCATCGGAACGAGGCAGATCCTCATCGGGAAGCACCTTCGAGCCCGTAGGGGCCGTTGCTAGGATGGGCGCGTCTTCCCGGCGACGGGCTCAGGAGGTCGTACGTGGAACCGATGTATGCGTTCGCGCGGGCGCTGCTCTTGCCGTTCTTGAAGCTGTTCTGTCGATGGAGATTGCTCGGCGCACAGAACATCCCCACGTCGGGCCCCGTCATCGTGGCTTGCAACCATATCTCATACTTCGATCCGCTCTGCCACGCGTACATGATCGACCGGGCGGGGCGGAAGTGTCGCTTCTTCGCCAAGGCCGAGCTGTGGAAGAACCCATTCCTCCGGCTGGTGCTCACGCACGCGCATCAGATCCCCGTGGAGCGGGGGAGTGGCGAGACGGGCCCGGTGGAGAAAGCGATCGAATGGCTCGGGCGGGGCGAGCTCGTGATCATCTACCCGGAGGCAACCATCACCACCAACCCGGACCTCACTCCGATGCAGGGCAAGACCGGCGTGGGACGCGTCGCGCTCGCGACCGGTGCGCCGGTGGTCCCGATCGCGGTGTGGGGTTCGCAGTGGGTGCGGCCGAAGAGGCGCAGGCGCTCGAACAAGATGCGGCGGTTGATGGCGGTCAAAGCCGGTGAGCCGATGCGGTTCGACGACCTCAAGGGGCGTGATGACGCCGAAGCCGCGCGCGAGGTTACCGACCGCGTCATGGGGGAGCTGGACCGGCTCGTGCGCGAGTTGCACAAGATCCACCCCGACGGCGGTGCCGTCCCGGAGCTGATCGGCCAGGATGGGTAAGCGGGGGCACCTCGCCGTCGTCGGCGCCGGATCATGGGGGACCGCCTTCGCGACCGTGCTCGCGCGGAACCACCTGCCGACGCTCTTGTGGGCCCGCAGGCCCGAGCTCGCCCGCGAGATCAACACGCGCCACGCGAACGAGTCCTACCTGCCCGGTTGCGCGTTGCCCACGACCTTGCGGGCGACCGCGGATCTGGAGGAAGCAGTCGGGCGGGCTTCCGTCGTCGTCGTCGCCGTCCCATCGCACGCCCTGCGCGAGAAGATGAAGGAGATGGGTCCGCTCATCTCGCCGGATGCTTCGGTCGTGAGCCTCACGAAGGGCGTCGAGCAAGGATCGCTCCTACGCATGACCGAGGTCATATCGGAGGCGGGAAACGTCGATCCGGAAAGGACCGGGGCCGTCTCGGGACCGAATCTGGCCAAGGAGGTCGCCCGCGATCTGCCCGGCGCAACCGTCATCGCGTGCGCCGACATCGCCCGCGCCGAGCGGCTCCAGCGACTCTTCCATTGCCGCTCGTTCCGCGTCTACACCAACACCGATGTGTGCGGGGTCGAGATCGGCGGCGCGGCGAAGAACGTCGTGGCGATCGCGGCCGGGATCGCCGACGGGCTCGAGTACGGCGACAACTCCAAGGCCGCGCTCATCACCCGCGGGCTGGTCGAGATCACGCGCTTGGGCGTGAAGCTGGGAGCGAACCCCCTCACCATGGCGGGGCTCGCCGGCGTGGGCGATCTGGTGGCCACGTGCATGAGCCGGCAGAGCCGCAACCGGCACGTCGGCGAGGAGCTCGGCAAGGGCCGAACCCTCGACGAGATCATCGCTTCGATGAACATGGTGGCCGAAGGCGTGAAGTCGTCGCGTTCGATCGCCGCCCTCGCCGGGCGCAACGCGGTCGACATGCCCATCGCCACGCGCGTTCGACGGATCGTCGACGAAGGCGCCGACCCGGCGGCGATGGTCGAGGAGCTGCTGACCCGCGACCCGGAGCCCGAGTTCCTGGGCATCCTGCCAGGGAGCGGATAGTGGACCGGCCCGCATTCGTGGACGTCCTCGCTGCGGCGCGGACGATCAGGCCGTACATCACGCCGACGGCCTTCTACGAGTCGATCTCGCTGGGCAAGATGCTCGGACTCCGGCTGTTCATCAAATATGAGAACCACCAGCCGGTGGGGTCTTTCAAGGTCCGCGGCGCGCTGAACCGCATGCTGGGAGCGGCGAATGAGGAGCGGGCGAGAGGGTTCGTCACCGCCTCGCAAGGGAACCACGGGCAGGGCGTGTGTTACGCGGCTCGGATCGTCGGAGCGCATGCGACCGTCGTGGTGCCCGAGAAGGCCAACCCCGACAAGGTCGAAGCCATGCGCAACCTCGGCGCGGAGGTGGTCACCTACGGCAAGGATTTCGAGGCGGCGGTCGCCAAGGCGTGGGAGATCGCGGCCGAGCGGAAGGCGACCTATCTGCATGCCGCCGACGATCCGTTGATCGTGGCGGGTCACGCAACCGTGGCGCTCGAGATGTTCGCCCATGAGCCCACGCTCGACACGATCGTGTTCCCGATCGGCGCCGGCGGATTGATCAGCGGCTCGGCGCTCGTCGCGAAGACCCTGAAACCGGAGGTCGAAGTCATCGGCGTTCAGGCCGAGCGCACGCCGGGCTTCGTGGAGTCGCTGAACGCCGGACAGATCGTCGAGTGCGCGCCGAACTCGACGTTCGCGGAAGGGATCGCCGTCCGGCAACCTCCGGCCCTGACGTTCGAGATGGTGCGCGACCTCGTCGACGACGTGATCACCGTGACCGAAGAGGAGATGCGGCGCGCCATCATCTTGCTCCTCGAGAAGACGCACAACCTGGCCGAAGGCGCCGGCGCGGCGGGCCTCGCGGGTGTGGTGAAGCTCCGGGAACAGCTGGCCGGGCGGATCGTCGGCACGGTACTGTCCGGCGGAAATCTTCCGTGGCACGTGCTCAACCGCGCGTTGAACGACATCCATTCCTGGTAGGAGGCGAGCCCTCGTGGTCGAGGAACGGCGAGGCTTCACGACGAGATCCGTGCACGCGAGCCGAGCCACCGAGCCGGTGGTGGAGGAGCCGGGAAGCGTGCCGATCTACCAGTCCGCGCCGTTCATCTTCTCGGACATGGAACAGTTCGCGGCCGTCGGGAAATCCAAGATCTCGGGTGGGTATCTCTACTCCCGTTGGGCGAATCCGACCGTCGACGCGCTTTCCCGGACGATCGCCTCTCTGGAGGGCGCCGAAGCGAGCGCGACGTTCGCGAGCGGCATGGGAGCCATCCACGGCACGGTCGCGTCGTGCGTGAGGGCCGGAGAGCACGTGGTGTCGGCCCGCCAGATCTACGGAGGAACGTTCGGGCTGTTCAACGAGATCCTGGCCCGAACCGGCGTCGACGTGAGCTTCGTGAACGTGACCGACCCGGACTCGGTCGCCGGCGCCTTCCGCGACAACACCCGCGTGCTGTACTTCGAGACGATCGGCAACCCTTCGCTTCCGGTCGCGGACGTGGACGCACTCGTTGCTATCGCTCGCGATCGAGGGGTGACGGTGATCGTCGACGCGACGTTCACGACGCCGTATCTGTTCACGGCCGTCGAGCACGGCGTGGACCTGGTGGTGCACTCGGCCACCAAGTATCTCGGCGGTCACTCGGACGTGACCGCCGGCGTCGTGTCCGGAACCGCGGAGGCGATCGCACGCATCCGCCACCTCGGCATCGACTACGGCGGGTGCCTCGCACCGTTGGAGGCGTGGCTGACGATCCGGGGCGTACAGACGCTGGCACTGCGCATGGATCGGATCTGTTCCAACGCCAAGGCGGTCGCGAAGGCGCTCGAGCGATTGCCGTCCGTCGAGCGCGTCACGTATCCGGGGCTGGCGTCCCATCCGCAGCACGAGCTCGCTGCGAAGCAGTTCCCGAATGGGTTCGGCGGGATGCTCACGTTCGAGGTATCGGGCGGCATCCCGGCGGGAAGGCGCGTGCTCGAGCGCGTGCGGCTGGCGTCGCCGGCGGCGTCGCTCGGCGGCACGAAGACGCTGATCGTCCACCCGGCCAGCATCACGCACACGCAACTCTCGCGTGAGGACCGTGAGGCGGCCGGGGTAACCGACGGGCTCATGCGGGTGAGCGTTGGGATCGAAGACCCCGAAGATCTGATCGCCGACTTGGTGGAGGCCCTTTCTTGAGTGGGCGTGAACCGGCAAGGAGGATCCGGCTGGCGATCCTGTACGGCGGCCGTTCGGCCGAGCATGAGGTTTCCGTCGTGAGCGCGCGCTCGATGATGGCCGCGATCGATCTCGATAAGTACGACGTGGTCCCGATCGCCATCACCAAGCAAGGACGGTGGCTTCTCCCTGCCAAGACTCTCGAGCAGCTCGAGGCGACGCCGGGGGCGCTGCCCGGCACCGGCGAAGAGGGTACCGGCGTCGCGCTCGTCAGGGAAGGCCGTGAGGCGACGCTCCGGCCCTTGGAGGGCGCTTCCGGCGCGAAGGGATCGGGCTCGGTCGACGTCGTTTTCCCCGTGCTCCACGGTCCGTATGGGGAGGACGGCACGGTGCAGGGGATGCTCGAGCTCGCCGGCGTTCCATACGTGGGCGCTGGGGTGCTCGCATCGGCGCTGGGGATGGACAAGGAGATGCAGAAGCAGCTCTTCGCATCGCGCGGGCTTCGCGTCGTGCCGCATATCCACGTCCACGTCGAAGACTGGCGGCGAAGCCCCGCTCGTCTGGTGGAGCTGGCCGAAGGAGAGATCGGCTTCCCGTGCTTCACGAAGCCGGCGAATATGGGCTCGAGCGTCGGGATCTCGAAATGTCGCAACGTTGTCGAGCTCCGCGCCGGGCTCGAGACGGCGCTGTCGTTCGACCGGAAGGCGCTCGTCGAGCGCGCGATCCCCGCGCGGGAGCTCGAGTGTGCCGTGCTCGGCAACGACGAGCCCGAAGCGTCGATCGTCGGCGAGGTCGTCCCGCACCACGAGTTCTACGACTTCGGAGCGAAATACCTCGAAGAGGGGAGCGAGTTGCGGATCCCGGCGCCGATCCCGGAGCAGATCTCCGATGAGGTCCGCCGGGTCGCGATCGAAGCGTTCCGCGCGATCGACTGCGTGGGGATGGCCCGCGTCGACTTCTTCTACGAGGACGATTCCGGGACGCTCTACCTCAATGAGATCAACACGATCCCGGGCTTCACGCCGATCTCGATGTATCCCAAGCTGTGGGAGGCGAGCGGCGTCCCCTACGCGAAGCTGATCGACCGGCTCATAGAGCTGGCGCTCGAGCGGCACGGGAGTCCCGGCTGAGAACGAAACGAGCGGGCTCGTGGCCCGCTCGCCGTTATTGCGGAGTCTAGAGGTGCACCACGGGGCAGGTGAGGGTACGCGTGATCCCTTCAACGCCCTGGATCTTCGCGACGACCAGCTTGCCCAGGTCGTCGACCGTTCGGGCCTCGGCGCGGACGATGACGTCGTAGGGACCGGTCACGTCCTCGGCCGACTTCACGCCCTTGATCCGCGCCACTTCCTTGGCGACCTGCGCGGCGCGGCCGACCTCGGTCTGGATAAGGATGTACGCGTTTACCACGGACCTCACCTCCTTGGGACGCGTCTTTGTCGCAGCCATGAGAGCCGGGATTCTATACGGGGCGTCCGAGGCCGGGACAACTCGGCCCACGGCGTAGACTCGAACGGTGATCTTCTCGGATCGGCGTGAGGCCGGCCGGATGCTCGGTGAGGCGCTGGGGGAGCGGGCGGGAGCGCTCGTGCTCGGGATCCCGCGAGGCGGCGTGATCGTCGCTGTGGAGGTTGCCCCAGTCACCCGTGGGATGCTCGACGTCGTGGTGCCCCGCAAGCTCGGCGCGCCGGCCAACCCGGAGCTGGGGATCGGCGCGGTCGCGGCCGACGGGACGACCGTCCTCGACGAACGGCTCGTCAACGCGCTTCGCGTGACGGAGGAGTACATCGCCGCGGAGGTCGCCCGTCAGCTCAAGGAGATCAAGCGGCGGCTCGCGCTCTATCGTGCGGGACGTCCCCGACTCTCGGTATCCGGCAGGGACTGTATCGTCGTCGACGACGGCATCGCGACCGGCGGAACCGCCGAGGTGGCCGTTCGATCGCTCCGGGCGCAGGGTGCGCGGTCGGTCGTGCTGGCCGTTCCGGTCGCGCCTTACGAATCGATCGAAAGACTCAGCGCCGTCGCTGATGAGGTCGTGTGCCTGGCGACGCCGGAGCCCTTCGCCGCCGTGGGGCAGTGGTACGCGCACTTCCCTCAGGTGAGCGACGCCGAGGTGCTCGTCGCGCTCGGGGCCGAAGGCGCTTAGAACGTTACGAATTGATCCCAGTCACGGACGATCGCTTCCGAGGGCCGGCGCAGGAACGCCACGGCCTCTTCCCGCTGCCCCCCCCCTTCGGAGGATCTTCCCCTTGTGTATGCGCGAGCCGATCGGTGACGGGAGCCGATGGAGCACGAGGTTGTTCTCGAAGTAGCTCAGCGCCTTCCCCACGGCGGGCAAGAGGACATCGTCGATGATGATCAGCCCTTCTGGCTTCACGAGGGCGAACGAGTAATAGATATCGAGGAAAGCGTTCTCGAAATGGTGATCGCCGTCGATGAAGGCGACGTCGAAGGCGCCGACCGAGCCGATCCCGAGCTCTATCTTGCCCCCGTGGTTGAGCGCGTCGTCTACGAGCCGGGGAAGCGCGAGCGAAGACGGCTCGCGAACGAGCTCTACCACTTCGCTGAGGCCGGCTTCGTGGATGACGCGGAGGCCAACGTCGTCGAACAGCGCTTTCTGCAATGGATCCACGGCAACGTGTCTCGCGCTGGGATCGCCCGAAGCCAGGAGGCCTTCCGCGAGGAAGAGAGCCGACAGCCCGAGCCCGAATCCGGTCTCCAATGTGCGCGTCGCGCCCTCGGCCATGACCGAGTCGCGGATCGCTTCGCCTTGTTCCTCGGAGATGCCGGTCGGGGAGAGGGGAAACTCCCGTCCATTGTCGCTCACCACGCGTTCGGACTCGTAGATCGACCGGATGTACGTTCGCAGGGCAGCTCTGTCGACCATGAAACTAAGCCTAACGGATCGGAGCTAGGACACGGCTGACGCGATCGAAGAGCCGAGGCCTGTGAAGCCGCCCAGGAACTCGGCGCGCTCCTTCTTCAATCGGGCGACCTGTTCCCCGTACTCGCCGGCGCGGCCCTGACGCTCGTAGAGGAGCCACGGCTTCAGGAACTCGGGGTCGTCGATGCCCGGCACCGCGGTCGCGAGTCCGTAACCGAAGTCGGGGTCCTCCTCGAAGGTCATCGTGCCTTCGGCGACCGCTTTCACGACGGCGCTCGAGATGGGGATCTTGACCTTCTTGGCGCGGCCCTCCTTCTCGTCGGCGTCGTCCCCGCCGATCCACCCCGTGTTCATCAGGAAAACCTCCATCGAGTGCGTGTTCAGCAGCTCGAGGAAGCGGTTCCCTTGCAGCTCGTGCGGGAGCGGGAAGAAGGGGTTCGTTCCGGGCACGCGGAGCGCCTTGCCGGCCTCGTCTTTCCCGCCGGCGCTCGTGCCCTGCGTTTCGCCGAGCATGAAGTAGGCAGCGGCTTGCTCGGGCCTGAGCTTGGCGACGGCAGGGATGATGTTGTTGTTCCGGTTGAGGATGAGCAGGTAGTCGACCGTGCCGGCCTCACGCGCGTCCTTGAACCAGCCCAGCTTCTCCATCGCGAAGACCGCGCGGCCGTTGGCCGTGAACGACTCGTCGAAGAAGTCCAGATCGCCGTTCTTCTGCGAGACGTTTTCTAGGTACGAGCCGGGTGAAGTGACTGCGCTGTGGATCGTCGGCTCGTACTCGGGCGACAGCGCGTAGGTCTTCGCGAAGCAGCCGTTCTCGGTCCCGTAGATCTTGCCGCCCGGCATCAGCGCGATGAAGTCGTCCTGCACGGGTTTGGAGTCGTTCTGCCGCGTGAACGTCGTCGTCGTCTTGCCGGTCCCCGACAGGCCGATGATCAAGAACGTCTTGTCGCCGTTCGGCGTCGGGATGACCTTGCCGCCCGCGTGCAGGCCGAGACCGCCGCGGTCGAAGACGATCTTGTTCCACATCCGCAGGCCACCCTTCTTCGACTCACCGAAGTAGTCGGAGTAGATGACGCGGGTGACGTTGTTCTCGAGGTCCACCGCGATCAGGCGCTCGTTCGGATAGCCCGGCGCCTGGAGGTTCGGCGTGTAGATGACCGTGACCTCGGGCTCGTGGTCGGGCGACTGGCCCTCGTGGAAGTAGAGGAGGTCCTGCGAGCCGGCGACGTTCGCGTTGCGCGCCTCGATCACGAGTCGCGCGGGCACACGGAAGGCTTCGTCGTTGCCGATGTAGCCGTTGATCACGACCATGTCCTGGTCGCGGATGTACGCCTCCTGCATCTCCGCGACGCGCGCGTACTCCTCCCGCGTGATCGTCTTGTGACCCTTGTGAGCGTCGGGTGAGTCGGTCGCGATGAAGGTCGAGGCGGCGCTGCGCGAGTCGACGCGCGTCGTCACGTTCAGGTTCTCGTAACTGGTCCACTTCGCGTTGGGCATCTTCGCGGTGAGCTCGATGAGCTCATCCTGCGAGGGGTCGACGAGGAACGATCTCGCTTCGAGAAGGTAAGAAGGCCCTTCGAGCTTCTTCTGGGTCACGGCCGGGCTCCTTGCGTCATCGGCAGGACGCCGACGACGCGCGCCCACCCCGTTGTGAAAGCGTTCACAAATGATACCGGCCGGGCCGCTGAGCAGACAAAACAAGAATCGGAAGTTTCGGAAGTGTTTCGTGGGCCGGTTGCTATCGGCTCGGCTCGACCTCGAAATAGAGCCGAACCTGGGTGCGATATTCGGTCAGCTTGTTCTCTTTGACCGAGCAGGCGGTCGAGAGAACGTCCATCTTCTGGATGTGGCGGATCGTCTTGGCGGCCTCGCGCAGGGCCTCGCGGGCGGCGGCGCCCCAGGATTCGTTGGAAACGCCTTCGAGCTCGATGGTGTTGATGACGCCCATTCCCTGCCTCCCGACTCGTCTTGCGACGGATTCTCTCCCGACGCGGCGACCGGGGGCAAGCCCGGCGAAGCCCCCGACGACCGGGGCTATGCTGGCGAGCGTGGGTGAGGACGCGCGTGACCTCGGCGAATTCGGTCTCATCGCGCGGCTCGTATCCCGCCTCGGACCCCCGGGCGAGAACGTCGTCCTCGGGCCTGGGGACGATGCGGCGGCGCTGAGGTTCGGGGGTACGGCGCTGGCGACGGCGGACCTGCTGCTCGAGGGGGTTCATTTCGACTTCGCGTTCTCCTCGCCAGGCGACATCGGTTGGAAGGCGCTGGCGGTGAACCTCTCCGATATCGCGGCCATGGGTGGCGTGCCCCGCTACGCGCTGGTGTCGCTCGGAGCGCCGGCGTCGACGCCGGTCGCCACGCTCGAGGCGTTGTACGACGGGCTCGGGGAGTGCGCGCGTACGTTCGGCGTTTCGGTGGTCGGCGGCGACACGGTGGGTTCGGACCGTCTGATCGTTTCCGTTGCGGTGCTCGGCGACGCCGGGCCGTCGGGTGTCGTGCGCCGTGGAGGCGCGCGGACGGGAGACGTCGTTTGCGTCACCGGATCGGTCGGCGGGGCTGCGGCCGGACTGTGGCTCCTCCGCGCAGCGCACGAGGACGAACGAGCGGTTGCGCTCCTCGAACGGTTCCCGGCACTGGTCGCCGCGCATCGCCGCCCGAAGCCGCGCGTTCCGGAAGGCCTCGCGGCGGCGGCCGTGGGGGCCACCGCGATGATCGACGTTTCGGACGGGCTGGCGGCAGACGTCGGTCACCTGTGCGATGCGTCCGGAATCGGAGTCGAGATGCGCGCGGCGTCCGTCCCGATGGCGGAGGGGGTCACCGATGTAGCGGCCTGGGCCGGCGCCGACCGGAACCGGCTCGTCCTTGGGGGCGGGGACGACTACGAGCTCGCGATCGCCATCCCGGCGGCTCAGGTGCGTGCGCTCGCCGAGGCCCTTGCTCCAACACCCGTGACCCCGATCGGCGAGTTGGTGGGGGACGATCGGGTCTTGATCGAACCGGACGGGGCGCGATCACCGCTCGCCGGGCTCGGCTGGGATCATTTCGGGGAGGACGCGTGATCTATCGGGTGCTCACGATCGCCGGTTCCGACTCGGGCGGCGGTGCGGGGATCCAGCAGGACCTCAAGACCTTCCAAGCGTTGGGTGTGTGGGGGATGACGGCCATCACCGCCGTCACGGTGCAGAACACCGTCGGCGTGAGCGGCTTCGTCGAGTTGCCGCCCGAGACCGTTGCCGAGCAGATCACCGCCGTGGCGTCCGACATCGGCGTTGATGCGGCCAAGACCGGCATGCTCGCGGGCGAGCCGATAATCGATGCGGTCGCGCGCGCGATCCGCGAGGTCGAGATCGATCGGCTCGTCGTCGATCCGGTCTTCGTCTCGAAGCACGGCGACCCGTTGCTGAACGAGAACGCGGTGGACGCGCTTCGCCGGTGGATCGTGCCGCTGGCGCTCGTCGTGACGCCCAACGCCCACGAGGCGGCCGGGCTGGCCGGGATGCCGGTGGTCAAGACGCACGCCGATCAGGTCTCGGCCGGGCAAGCGATCCTGGCGCTCGGCGCCCGCGCGGTTCTCGTGAAAGGCGGCCACGTCGAAGGAGCCGACGCGGTGGACGTGCTCGTGACTTCGGAGGGGATCCGCGAGTTCGCCGGGCGTCGCCTCGACACGCCCAACACGCACGGGACCGGTTGCATGCTGTCGGCTGCGATCGCCGCCGGGCTCGCGAAGGGGCTGGCACTTGAGGTCGCCGTGGGAGATGCGAAGGAGTTCGTCACCGGCGCGATCGAGCACTCGCTCGCGATCGGCAAAGGGATCGGCCCGGTGAATCCGTCCTGGCGGCTGGCTACCGGGAGCGGCTAGCCGGCGCGCTGGACCTTGCCCGCCTTGATGCAGCGGGTGCAGACGTTCAGCCGCTTCGGCGAGCCGTTGACGACCGCCCGTACCCGCTGGATGTTGGGGTCCCAGCGGCGGGGAGAGCGGCGGTGAGAGTGGGAAACCTGCATGCCGAAGCCGGGCTTGCGCCCACAGATCTCACAGACGGCTGCCATGGCCGGGACATGGTACCGGCCGCCCGAACGGGGAGCAACGCGTTGCTAGGATGATCTGGTGATAACGGTCCTCGGCGCGTCCGAGCTGCGGCGTGCCTGTCTCGCAGCTCTCGAGGCGCTCCGAGCCCGCCAAGACGAGATCGACGCCGCCAACGTCTATCCCGTTCCGGACGGGGACACCGGCACCAACCTCGTCTTGACCATGACCGCCGTCGCCGGGGCGCTCCCAGGCGTCCCCGATGAGCCCCGCGCGCTGGCCGACGCGATCGCGCGAGGCTCCTTGATGGGTGCGCGAGGAAACTCCGGCGTCATCCTGGCCCAGGTGCTGAGAGGGCTCTGCGATGCGGTCGACGAAGCGGGGCTCGACGCCCGATCGCTCGCGAAGGGGCTGGCGCGCGGCGCGGAGCTCGCGTACGAAGCGATGCTCACACCCGTCGAGGGGACGATGCTCACCGTCGCGCGCGAGGCAGCCGACGCGGTCGCGGACCTCTCCGACGACGACTGCTCGGTGATCCTCGACGCAGCCGGGCGGGCGGCGCACGAAGCGCTCGAGCGGACTCCCGAGCTTTTGCCGGTGCTCAGGCAGTCCGGCGTGGTCGACGCCGGCGGCATGGGGCTATGCGTCGTGCTCGACGCGTTCGCGGCATCGGTCGCGGGCCGTCCGCTTCCGGTGGCCCCGCGGACGCTTCGGCCGGTCGTCCGTCGCCGCGAGGCCGGGTCGAGCGCCTTCGCATACGAGGT
This sequence comes from Actinomycetota bacterium, assembly GCA_040905475.1. NCBI lineage: Bacteria > Bacillati > Actinomycetota > Actinomycetota bacterium. The sequence continues at coordinate 52,981 of JBBDRM010000100.1, read as the reverse complement.
CCAATACCTCCTCGAGGAAGCGGACGACGAGCAGGCGCTCGCGCTGCGGCAGCGTCTGGGTAGCATCGGCGACTCGGTGGCGGTGATCGGAGGCGCCGGCTTGTGGAACGTGCACGTCCACACGAACGAGGTCGGTCGAGCGATCGAGATGGGCATGGCGGCCGGGCGGCCGCACGACATCTCGGTCGTGGCGTTCGCCGACCAGATCGCCGGGGTCGCCGGGGCGCGCTCCATCCCGGTTGCGTTGCCGGAAGCCGCCGTCACCCTGGTAGCAGTGGTTTCGGGCGATGGGATCCGGGATGTGTTCGCGGAGCTCGGCGCCGGTGTGCTGATCGACGGAGGGCGGACGATGAACCCGTCGGTGGGGGAGCTCATCGCAGCGATCGAGCGAGCTCCTGCACGCGACGTCATCCTTCTCGTGAACAACGAGGATGCGATGACGGCCGCCCGTGCGGCGATCGAGCAGGTCGGGGACAAGCGTGTCGAGCTGATCGACGCCGGGGATCTCGCGCAGGGGTTCGCGGCCACAGTCGCCTTCTCCGACGGCCGAGGGATGGACGACAACCTGGCGGACATCCGCGCCGCGCTGGCCGGCACGCGCACCGGGACGGTCACGCTCGTGATGCGCGACGGCGTCACGCCGGCCGGACCCGTCCAAGCCGGGAACGCGATCGGCTTCGCCGGAGGAGACGTGGTCGCGACCGACCAGAACCCACTGGCAGTCGCGCTCGCGGTGGCCGAGGCCTTGGGTCAGGGTGAGGCCCTCACCGTGCTCGTGGGAGCCGACGCTCCTCCCACCGAAGTGGAAGCCTTGGAACGCGCGCTCGCGGAACGACTTCCCGGCGTCGCGATCGAGATCCGTGAGGGCGGGCAGCCGGTCCATCGATACCTGTTCGCGCTGGAGTGAGCTCGCCCCTCGACCTTCCACTCTCAAAGGCCGGCATCGCCGGGCTCCAGGCGGCGGTCGCATCGAAGCTCGCCAAGAAGGGCGTACACACGGTTCGGGACCTGCTCGAGTACGTCCCGCGCGACTACATCGATCTCTCGAAGACGAAGAGGATCGTCGATCTGAAGATCGGCGAACAGGCGACCGTGCTCGGCAAGATCCACAAGGTCGACGGCCGCTACCTGCGCGGCCGCAAGCACATGCTGAGCGTGAAGATCGGGGACGGAACCGGCTACATCGAGGTCGTCTTCTGGAATCAGCCGTTCCGGGCCAAGAACTACGCAACCGGGATGGAAGTCGCCGTCGCCGGCCGCTTCGAGCGGCGAGCCGGGAGATTTCAGGTCTCGGGCAATCCGTTCATCGAGGCGATCCGCGGCGATGATGAAGGGGTTCACACGGGCCGCAGGATACCGATCCATCCCGCGACCGAGGGCGTGACGACGATGATGATCCGTCGCTACGTGCACTCGGCATTGGGCAAGTACGGCCGCCTGATCGAAGAACCCCTTCCTCCGGCCTTGGTCAAGCGGCTCAAACTCATGCCGCGGTCCGATGCGATCGCAGAGATGCACTTCCCGACGGCGTCGGATTCCTCGAGCCGCGCGAAACGACGGCTCGCGTTCGAGGAGTTGTTCGTGCTCGAGGCGGGTCTCGCCGTCCGCAAGCACCGGTTCGAGCGTGAGGTCCGTGGTCTGTCGCACCCGGGTGGCGCCGACCTGGTCGAGCGATTCTTGCGATCGCTGCCGTTCCGTCCGACGGCCGCACAGCGACGGGCGATCGAAGAGATCGCTTCCGACATGGCCGAGCCGCGGCCGATGCACCGTCTTCTCCAGGGTGAGGTAGGGAGCGGCAAGACGGTCGTCGCGGTGGCCGCCGCCCTGGTCGCGGCGGGGTCTGGATCACAAACCGCGTTCATGGCTCCCACCGAGGTTCTGGCGGAGCAGCACTTCCTCACCGTGCGCCGCCTGCTCGAGCCGCTGGCCGGCGCTGCGCCCGCAGAAGACGGCCGGCTGTTCGGTGAGGGCTTCGGCGTCGAGCTGCTCACGTCGGCGGTAACAGGCAAGGCCCGTCAGCGCACCTTAGAGGAAGCCGCCGGCGGACGGGCGACAATGCTCATCGGCACCCACGCGCTGATCCAGGAAGGCGTCGAGTTCAAGCGACTCGGGCTCGCCGTCGTGGACGAACAACATCGCTTCGGCGTGCATCAACGGATCGCGCTGAGAGCCAAGGGCTCGGACGACGCGGAACCCGATCTGCTGATCATGACGGCGACGCCGATCCCACGGACGCTCGCCATGACCTTGTACGGCGACCTGGACGTCGGCGTGCTCGACGAGATGCCCTCTGGGCGCATCAAGGTTCGCACGCACGTGCTCGGCCCGGCGGAGCGCGACCAGGCGTACGAGCGGATCCGGGAAGAGGCCGTGGCCGGGAGACAGGCGTTCATCGTCTGTCCGCTCGTATCCGACTCGGAAACGCTGGAGGCGAAGGCCGCGACGACCGAGTACGAGCGGATCGCGAAGGACGTCTTCCCCGACCTGCGCGTCGGGCTGATCCACGGTCGCCTCAGATCGGCTCAGAAGGAACGCGTGATGCAGGCGTTGCGGGACGGCGAGATCGACGTCCTCGTGGCGACGACGGTGATCGAAGTCGGGGTCGACATCCCGAACGCCTCGATCATGGTCGTCGAGGATGCGGACCGTTTCGGACTATCGCAGCTGCACCAGCTCCGAGGTCGGATCGGCCGAGGCGAGCACCCGTCGACCTGCTTCCTGCTGACGTCGCTCGACCAGGCGGACACGGAGCAGCGCCGAGCCGCGCGAGAGCGCCTCGCGGCGATGGCAGCGACGACCGACGGGTTCGTGCTCGCGGAGAAGGATCTGGAGATCCGCGGAGAGGGGCAGCTGTTCGGGCGAGGAGCGGTCACCGCCGAGGACGGGACCGGCGCCCCGGCTCAGGCCGGGCAGAGCGATCTTCGGTTCGCGAGCCCGCTCGTGCGTAACGTCGAGTTGCTCGCCGCCGCCCGCCGGGAAGCCTTCGCGCTCGTCGAGGACGACCCCCGCCTCACCGATCCGGCACACGGGCTGCTTCGCGAGGAGGTCAGGCGCCGATTCGGCGAGCGGCTCGATTGGCTGTTCGCCGGCTGATGCGTGTCACTGCCGGCGAGGCGAAAGGAGCCCGGCTCCGCACACTTCCGGGTCCGGAGACCCGCCCGACCACCGACATGGCCCGGAAGGCGATCTTCGACATCTTGGGTCCCGGCGTTCACGGGGCTCGGGTGCTGGACCTGTTCGCGGGGAGCGGGGCGCTCGGCATCGAGGCGCTGTCCCGGGGGGCCGCGGAAGCGGTGTTCGTCGAGTCGTCCCGAGAGGCGTGCGGCGTGATCCTTGCGAATCTCGGCACCACTGCATTGCGAGCGAAAGGGGTCGTCCGGAGGCGCGACGCCGAGAAGTTCCTCTCGCGCCCGGCCACCGAGCCGTTCGACCTGGCTTTCCTTGACCCTCCTTACGCACGCGGACTACGATTCGTGGCTCGTATCCTGGGGAAACTGGGGTCCGGAGCGTGGATCCGGACGGGGGGAACGGTCGTCGTGGAAGCTGCCTCAGGGTCGGTGGAATGGCCACCGGGGTTCCGCGAAACGCGGACCCGGCGCTTCGGACGGACCCAGCTGAGCATCGCGGTGCGGGACGATGCCTGACATCGCGGTCTACCCCGGCACTTTCGACCCGATCACCCATGGCCACCTCGACATCATCGAGCGGGCCCGGCTGCACGTGTCGACCCTCGTCGTGGCGGTATCCCAGAACCCCGGCAAGCAGCCGATGTTCACGCTCGATGAGCGGATCGCGACGGTGAAGGAGGTTCTCAACGACGTCGACGGCGTCGAGGTGGACTCGTTCGAGGGGCTGCTTGTGGATTACGCGCTCGGTCGGGGCGCCCGGCTCATCGTCAAGGGGCTGCGAGCCGTCAGCGACTTCGAGTACGAGATGCAGATGGCGCAGATGAACCATCGGCTGGCAGGTGTGGAGACGCTGTTCATGGTCGCGAACCCGGCATTCAGCTTCCTGTCTTCCAGCATCGTGAAAGAAGTCGCGCGTTTCGGGGGATCGGTCGAAGGACTGGTGCCCTCCGAGGTCGCGCGCCGGCTGAAGGAGCGTATCGGTGGCCAAGGCTGACGAGGCTCCCGCGTCCTCCGGGCCGGTCGTGATCCGGTCCGGGGAGCAGCTCGCGCCGCCGGACGCCGAGCCGGCCGTCCCGCCTCCGGCGGGAGGACCCGAGAGCTTGATCGAGAAGCTCGCGGAGATCGTGGCCGACGCCCGCTCGATGCCTTTGTCCTCTTCGGCATTGGTCAACCGCCAGGAGGTACTCGACCTGATCGAGCTCCTTCGCAGGTCGCTGCCATCGGAGATCACCCGGGCCCGCTCCATCCTCCAGGACGGCGAGGAGGTGCTCGAACGTGCCGGCCACGAGGCCCAGCGGGTCCTGGAACGGGCGCGCCAGGAGCGCGAGCGCCTGCTTTCCAAGACGGAGATCGTCCAGGCCGCCGCTCGTGAAGCCGACCGGCTGGTCGCCGAGGCCGAGTCCACTTCCAAGAGGATCCGAGCCGAGGCGGAGGTATACGTCGAGTCGAAGCTGGCCAACTTCGAGGTCGTCCTCCAGAAGACCCTGCAGGCGGTGGAGCGAGGTCGTCGGCGGCTCGCCGGTCGGCTCGAGGCCGACGAGTTGTCCACCGACGAATCCGAGGGCGACAAGGCGGGAAACTAACCCTTCAACGCTCTGTTTCCCCAGGTCAGACCCCCTAAATGTCGCTGTGCTATTGTTCGCGCGAATGACTTCCAAGGGGTTGAACGCGCTGCGTGAAGTAAGCAAACTCTCCGTAGAAGTCTCGGAGCTTCTCCGCGATCCAGGAACCTCCAAGCGTCTCGAGTTCACCGAAGAGGTCGCCGGTCTCGCGCTGGATATCGGGCGGGTCGACCCGGCGCTCAGCTTCGATCTGCTGCTCGAGAGCCTGGTCGAAGGGGTCCTAGTCGGTGGAACGGTCCGAGGCTCGTACCTGCTCGAGTGCATCCGCTGCCTGGAGGAGTTCGAGCTGCCCTTCGCCCTCGAGCTGAACGAGATCCTGGCCTACCCGGGGCAGCCCGGAGCCGAAGAGGGCTACGAGATCGACGGCGACCATGCCCACCTCGAACCGGTGATCCGGGACGCGGTCCTGCTGGCCATGCCCGGCAACCCGCTGCACGGACCGGACTGCAAGGGGCTGTGTCCGGTGTGCGGCGCCGACCGGAACGTGGTCGATTGCGGGCACGGCTCGGAGCGCGTAGACCTTCGCTGGGCGCCACTCGAGAAGCTGAAAGAACGGATGGGGGAATAGAGATGCCCGTACCCAAGAGGAAGAAGCCGCGGTCGCGAACCCGTTCGCGCAAGGCGCAGTGGAAAGCGACCGCGAAGTCGCCGCCGTACGCCTCGTGTCCGCAGTGTCACAAGCCGGTGCTGCCGCACCACGCCTGCGCCAACTGCGGGACCTACGACGGTCGTCAGGTACTTCCGGTCTCCTAGACCATGCTTCTGGGCCGCGTCCGGAGCCGTGTGGGCCGGGCGACGCCGCTCGAGCGCCGTCTGGGCGTACGGATCCGTGACCGCCGTCTCCTCGAGATGGCCCTTACCCATCGCTCGTTCGCGTACGAGAAGGGCAAGCTCGAGACGAACGAGCGCCTGGAGTTCTTGGGCGACGCGGTGCTCGGCATCGTCGTCACCGACGCCCTCTACAAGGAGTATCCGACGCTGCCCGAGGGGGATCTCGCGAAGATGCGCGCCGCGCTGGTCAACATGACGATCCTCGCGGACGTCGCGCGCGAGGTCGGGCTCGGCGATGCGGTCTTGCTGGGCCGCGGCGAAGCGATGACCGGCGGACGCACCAAGCCGTCGATCCTCGCCGACACGCTCGAAGCCGTCTTCGGAGCGATATACCTCGACCGCGGGATCGGCGGGGCCGGGCGTGTGATCCTCGGCTTGTTCCTGCCGCGCATCCGCGGGCAGGTCGAGGGCGGCACCGTGCAGGACTACAAGACCTCGCTCCAAGAGCTGGCGGCCGCACGCCTCGGGACGCTGCCCGAGTACCGGATCACGGAGAGCGGGCCCGATCACGCCAAGCGATTCCAGGCCTCGGTCTTCCTCGCCGGAGAGGATCACGGATCAGGCGAGGGACGTTCGAAGAAGGAAGCCGAGCAAGCGGCGGCCAGCGAGGCGATCGCTCGCCTTCGCGCGTCGCCGGGTCCCAGCTTGCGGTCCGGTTCCCGACCCAGGGCCGGGCGATAGCGTGCCGGAGCTGCCCGAGGTCGAGGTCGTTCGCAAGGATCTGGAACGCGATGTCGTCGGCAAGAAGATCAAAGACGTCGACGTCCGTCTTCCGCGGATCATCCGTCGTCATAAGACGAAGAAGGAGTTCACCGCACCCCTGGTGGGTCGCAAGATCACCAAGGTCGACCGCCGTGGGAAGTACGTCTTGCTGTCGCTCGATTCTGGCGACGTCCTCGTGATGCATCTTGGGATGAGCGGTCGCGTCGAGCGGTCGACCGGCCGAAAGGCGCTGGAGAAGCACACCCACGCCGTTATCAGGTTCCAGGTCGGCGGCGAGTTGCGGTTCATCGACATGCGACAGTTCGGCGAGCTCTTCGTCACGACCGGCGATCAGATCTCGGGCGTCAAGGAGTTGCAGCACATCGCGATCGACCCGCTCGAGGACTCGTTCACGTGGCAGCACTTCTCGGAGTCGCTCAACAGCCGCAGAACGAAGCTCAAGGCGCTCCTCATGGACCAGAAGTTCATCTCGGGCCTCGGCAACATCTACTCGGACGAGATCCTTTGGGCCGCGGGGTTGCGACACGACCGGCCCTCCGATTCGCTCAGCGCGCAAGAGGTGCGGCGGCTGTATCGCGCGATGCAAGAGGTGCTGCAGGAGGGCGTGCGGTTCCGCGGCGTCACGCTCGAGGACGAGACCTACAAGGATCTCTACGGTAAGACGGGAGAGATGCAGGACCACCTGAAGGTCTACGGCCGCGAAGGCCAACCCTGCAGGCGCTGTCGCACCCCGATCGAACGAGCGCGCTGGTCGAACCGAAGCACGTATTACTGCCCGCAATGCCAGGTGTGACGCCGATCCGGGGAGGAGCGGCTCAGGCCCAGTACTCCGAGCGGTAGCCCTCGGTGCAGAAGATGACGATCCCGCATCCGCCACCGGAGCCGTCGTCCGGCGAAGGCTGTTCGGGTGGGGGCGCCGGCTCCGGCGGGGTCAGGTTCAGCTCCCCGCTGAGCTTGTCGGAGATCTTCGGGTGCTGCCGACCACCCGTGCGATCGGTGACAAGCGGTCTGCCGTAAACGAACGCCTCCTCGACCGTGACGACGCCGTCGCCGTTCAAATCGCCGAGGTGCTGGCGCATCCCTTCCATGATCACGTACCAGCCGAAGACTGAGTGATGGAGGCCCGGATCCTCGTATGACAGCTCGCTCTCTGGCGAGGAGAAGGTGAGAACCCGCCCCGCCTTTACCATCCCGACGTCGCTGAACCCTCCGGCACGGCATACGGCGAGATCGATCCACATCTTCGCGGCGGCGACCTTGCCCATCTCGCGCCCGAGCACCCCATCGACGATCAGCTTGTTGTCCGCGACCCACAGCGCGACATCCCGGCTCTCGTTGTCGCCATCGGCAGAGGTCTTGAGCGGCTTCTCGTGCCCCGAATAGTGGAACACCACGACGGAAGACGAGTTCGTCTTCGAGGCCAGCCATCGGATCCCCTGGAGGATGCGCGAAGCGGTCGCGTCACGGTTCCCGATGAGCACGATGTGGTCGGAGTGCCACCCGAGCGACAACAGATGCATCCTCAGATCCCGAGCATCCTGATACGACCCGACGTTGTCTCGCGTCGAGCCCGCGTAGTCGTTGATCCCGATGAGAAGCGCCCAATAGTTGGTGGCCGGGACCGAGGGATCCACCGACGCGTTCGCCTGGGCCGGGTACTTCTGGGCGAAGGAGGAACTACCCGACGAGGACGACGAAGTCGTCGTCGACGCGGCCGCCACACTGCTCTCGTCGGTGGCCACGAGGCGCGCCGAGCCGGCGCCGCTCGCCTTCCCCGGAGCCTTGGCGGGTGCCGGCGGAACCACCGCCGGGGCGTCCGGGACGACCGGCGAGCGCGCCGGAGGTTGACTTGCTGTTTGCGGTCTCGAGCTCGCCGGCGTGGATCCGGGGCCGACGACGACGAGAGCCGCGGTCGCCGCGGCCAACAAGATCGCTATGAGTGCCGCATGTGCCTTCGTCAACCTGGAAGTCCCTAACATCATCATCAATTCCGTTCGACCCCATTCATACCCGCTCCTTCCCCGGCAAGCATCGGGTCGTTTTCGCCCCAGTTGCGCCACGGTTCCGCGCCGGTGCTTCTGTCGGTTGGCGCGCGCTAGTATCCAGCGCGGACGCTCCCGAGTCGCTCCGGCGACCCGCTGACCAGGAATGTCGGGCTCATCCGGAGCGTTCAGAGGGGCGTATCACTCGATCGGCGCGAGCGAAGGAAGCAGATTTATGACGCGGGACGGCGAGATACTGCGGCCTCCACCCTTGGTCGAGCCCGCCGATGAGCTCTCGTTCCAGGAGATCCGACGTTATTCGCGGCATCTCATCATCCCCGACGTCGCGATGGCCGGGCAGAAGCGGCTGAAGAACGCCAAGGTCCTCTGCATCGGCGCCGGCGGGCTCGGCTCCCCGGTCGCCATGTACCTGGCGGCGGCGGGCGTGGGCACGCTCGGGATCGTGGACTTCGACGTCGTCGACGACACCAACCTCCAGCGTCAGGTCATCCACGGGACGAGCGACGTTGGCCGGCCGAAACTCGATTCGGCCGCCGACCGGATCGGCGAGATCAACCCCTTCGTGAACGTGGTGAAGCACGAGACGATGGTCTCGAGTGAGAACGCGATGGAGCTGTTCGCACCGTACGACCTCATCGTCGACGGATCCGACAACTTCCCGACGCGCTACCTCGTGAACGACGCGTGCGTCCTGCTCGGCAAGCCGTACGTATGGGGCTCGATCTTCCGCTTCGACGGCCAGCTCTCCGTTTTCTGGGCGGAGCACGGGCCCTGCTACCGGTGCTTGTTCCCCGAGCCCCCGCCGCCTGGGATGGTTCCGTCGTGCGCGGAGGGCGGCGTCCTCGGGATGCTCTGCGGCACGATCGGATCGCTGCAGACAACCGAGGCCGTGAAGCTGATCACCGGGATCGGCGACCCGATGATCGGCCGGATGCTCATCTACGACGCCCTCGAACTCAAGTTCAAGGAGCTTCGCGTTCGCAAGGATCCCGAGTGCCCGGTGTGTGGGAAGAACCCGACGGTCAAGGAGCTCATCGACTACGAGGCGTTCTGCGGCGTCACCGACGAGATCGCCCAGTTCGCTTCGCAGCTGTCGGTCACCCCGCGCGAACTCGCGCAGATGCGCGACCGGGGAGACGAGATCGTGCTCATCGACGTCCGAGAGCCCCACGAGTGGGAGATCGCGCGGATCCCCGGAGCACAGCTCATCCCGATGAACGACGTGCCGGCACGCATCAGTGAGATCCCCCAATCCGGGAACGTCCTCGTCTACTGCAAGGTAGGTGCACGGTCGGCGGAAGTGCTCAAGTTCCTGCACCAGGTCGGCCTGACGAACACGAAGCATCTCGCCGGCGGGATCGAGTCCTACGCAGCGCAGATCGATCCGACCATCCCGCGTTACTGAGGCCGGCCGCCGTGGCGGTCATGAGGGCGCACGTCTACGTCACCGGCTACGTCCAGGGGGTCTTCTTCCGGCACTCGATGGCCAAGCGGGCTCGAGACCTGGGCGTGAGCGGATGGGTGCGCAACCTCGACGACGGCCGCGTCGAGGCCGTTGTGGAGGGCGAGGAATCCGACGTCGGGGCGGTCGTCGACTGGTGCAGGTCGGGTCCACCGCACGCGACCGTCGAGCACGTAGAGGTCTCGTGGGAGCCTGCGACTCGTGAGTTTTCCGTATTTTCAACGATTTAGCGCCCGCAGTTTCCTAAGAGTTTCCAGACATTTTCTGAGCGGATCGCCTTCAACCCCTTTTCAGGAGCCGAACGCTACGTTAAAGTGCTCTCGTGAAGAGGGACCAAGGTCCCTCCCGAGCCTTGTCCCAAGCCTTGTCGGATCAAGATCCAGCCACGACCAGGGAAGAGGCAAGAGAAGAACGGCCTCGGCGGCAACGCGTCGAGGAGTTGGGCGGCCCAGCAGGCGGGATCCGCCCCCCTGTTGACGAAGGGGGCACGGGTATGTCGAAAGCGCTGTTCGGATATCTGGGGGAACCACGCGCCTATGTATTGCTGAAGCAGATCGCCGATCTGAAGGCTCGAGTCGCAGAGCTCGAGAAGGCACTTGAGTCGTCCGAGGCAGAGATCATCGCTCTCCGCGCCATCGCGGAGACCCGCGAAGAGGTCAAGGCGCTGGCGTAGCGCGAAGCGCTTCGACTCCAACGGCCACCCCGCGGGGGTGGTCGTTTCTTTCTTTCATGGCGGGCTTCGTTGCTACGCGGGGCGCGTGAAACGCTCTGCTAGGGTTCCGCGTGTTTCTCAAATCCCTTGAGATCCGGGGTTTCAAGTCGTTCGCCGAGCGGACCGTGCTGGAGTTCGCTCCCGGCGTCAGCGTCATCGTCGGACCGAACGGGTCCGGAAAATCCAACCTCGTAGACGCCATCGCGTGGGTTCTCGGTGAACAAGGCCCGAAGACGTTGCGCGGCGGCAAGATGGAAGACGTCATCTTCGCCGGCACGCCGAAAAAACCGGGCGCGGGGCGTGCGGAAGTCGCTCTGACGATCGACAACTCGTCGGGGATCCTCCCGATCGAGTTCACCGAGGTGACGATACGGCGGACGCTTTTCCGCAACGGCGACAGCGAATACGCGATCAACGACGTCACCTGCCGTCTCCTCGACGTCCAAGAGCTGCTCTCCGACACGGGTGTCGGCCGCGAGCTGCACACCATCGTGGGGCAGGGCCAGCTCGACGAGATCCTGAACGCACGGCCCGAGGACCGCCGCGCGTACATCGAAGAGGCTGCCGGCATCCTCAAGCATCGACGTCGCAAGGAGCGTGCGATACGCAAGCTCGAGCGCGTGGACGCCGACATCGAGCGCATCGGTGATCTCATCTCGGAACTTCGCCGTCAGATCCGGCCCCTCGAGCGGCAGGCCGAGGTCGCGAAGCGCGCATCGGAGATCGAAGGCGAGCTGAAGGAGGTACGCCTCGCCGTCTGGGCGGCCGACTACTCCGCCGTCGTCAGTGAGGCCGACGTCGACGCCGAACGCCGGCTCTCCGAGGAGCTCGACGCGCTGTCCGCGCAGGTGAGCGCGCTCGAGGTCCGCGGTGAGGAGATCGAGGACGGCAGCGCTCGCGCGAGCCGGGACGCGCAAGAGGCCCTCGGCGCCGAGTATCGCCTCGCCTCGCTGCGAGAGCGGTTCGTCGGGCTCGCCAGGCTGGCAGAAGAGCGAGGGCGGCACCTCTCCGACCTCGCCGACCGCGCCCCGGAAGGAGAAGCGCCGGGCGAGGAGATGATCGCCGCCGCTCGTCGCGCGCTCGAGGAAGCGGCCTCCGAGCGCGCATCGATCGAACGCGATGCGCGCACCGCCGAGGAGGAGTGGGCTCGCGCGGCGGGTGCGCGCGAAGAAGCCGCACGGGCGCGCGAGGCCGTCGTGCACCTCCACGGCGAGCGGGCGGCGCTCCGCGCCGCCGTCGAAGCCGCGGAGGACGAACGCCGTCACATCGCCGACCAACAGGCGGCGCTCACCGAAGCGTCCCGCCGGCGGGCGACCGAGATCTCGGCGGTCAAGGAAGAGATCGAGGTGCTCGACACGCGCGAGACGAGTCTCGGCCGAAGCCTCGAGGAGCTCGAGATATCGGCGCGGGAGCGTGAGGTCTCGGCCGCCACGGCAGACGATCGCGTTCGCGAACTCGAGCGCGATGTCGAGAAGCTCGAGACGCGGCGCGCGATCTTGCGTTCGGAGCTGGAGCGGGCGGGAACTGCAGGCGCCGCCGACCTCATCGACCGCGAGCGGTTCCCCGGACTGCTCGGCCGGATCGCCGAGCTGGTCCGGCCGGCGCCCGGGTTCGAACGCGCGCTTGCTGCGGCGCTCGAGCCGTACACGGGGGCGCTGCTCGCCCGATCCCTCGACGACGCGGCCGCGGCGATCGGCCGGCTCAAGGCTATGGGGAGCAGGGCTGCATTCATCGTGACCGGACGTCAGATCGCGAGAGCGCTGCCGCCGGGCGTTCGCAGCGCGATCGAGGCGGCCAAGCCGACAGCCGGTCGCGACATCCCGCCGGCGCTGGTTGCGATCCTGTCCTCGGTGGGTCTCGTCGACACCCTGGACGACGCGCTCGCGCTCGCCCGCGCACACCGGGACCTCGTGATCGTGACGCGCGAAGGCGATCGGGTCGCGAGCGACCTCGTGGCCGGCGGGGCCGAAGCCGAACCGCGCGGTGATCTCGCCGTCGACGTCGCATCGATCGACGAGCGGTTGCAGGTTGTTTCGTCCGACCTCGAGGGCGCTACGAAGGAAGCGTGGAGCGCCAGAGCGCTGGCGGAGGCCAGCATCGGTGAGGTCAACGCACTCACCGGCCAGATGAACGAGCTCGACGCGCTCATCACCGGCGCCGTCGAGCGGCTGGCGCATCTCGAGCGCGAGGAGCACGCGGCCGATCGCGAGCAGGCGGTGCTCGCCGGACGTTCGGTCGAGGTCGAAGAGCGCTTGGCGGTGGACTCCGAGAAGCTTGGCGCCGTCGAGGCGCAGCTCGGAAGAGCGATGGGCGTCGATCACACCTTCGACGCGGCCGCCCTCGCCACGATGGAGCGCCGTGCCGCTGAGAACGCGCTGCGTCTCGGTGGAATGCGAGAACGTGAGCGCGCAGCGCGGAGCGCCCTCGAGGAGCTCGAGGCGAGGGCGGCACGCGTCCGCGTCGCGATGGAGACGTGGGAAGCGAGCCGTGCGGAGCGCGCGAGCGCCGCGCTGCGCTCGCAAGAGATCGCGCGCGCAGCGGCTACCGTCGAGTCGCGGATGGACGGCTGGCTCTCCGAGGCGCGTGCTGAGCGACAGCGTCGCGAGTCCGAACGCGCCGGCCTCGAAGAGGAGCTCGGAAGCGTCCGCCGCTATCGCCGCCAAGCGGAGTCGCGCCTTGAGGAGCTCCGCGAGACCGCCCATCGCAGCGATCTCGCGCGCGCCGAGCGATCGCATCGCATCTCGTCGCTCGTCGAGCGCCTTCGCGCCGATCAGGATCTGGCGCCCGACGAAGCGATGCAACGCGTGGGCGAACCCCCAACCGGCGAGGCGCTCGAGGAGCTCCGCCGCCGCGCAGCCACCCTGGACCGCAAGCTGGGACTACTCGGGCGGGTCAACCCCATCGCGATGGAGCAGTACCAAGGGATGGTCGATCGTCACGCCTTCCTCAGCGAGCAGGTCGAGGACCTGCGCAAGAGCCGGCGCGACCTGGTTTCGGTCGTGGGCGAAGTCGATCGCAAGATCGTGGAGATCTTCGGCGGGGCGTTCTCGGATGTCTCCCGGCAGTTCGAGGAGGTCTTCCTCCGTCTGTTCCCCGGTGGGGAGGGGCGCTTGACGCTGACCCAGCCCGACGACTTGCTCGAGAGCGGGGTCGAGATCGAAGCGCGGCCCGGCGGAAAGCGCGTGAAGCGGATCTCTCTCCTATCCGGTGGGGAGCGCGCGCTGACTGCGATCGCGCTGCTTTCGTCCATCTTCCGTGCCCGCCCGTCTCCCTTCTATCTCTTGGACGAGGTAGAGGCCGCGCTCGACGACGTTAACCTGCACCGCTTCCTCGAGCTCGCCAAGGAGTTCAAGAACGCTTCACAGATCCTGATCGTCACGCACCAGAAGCGCACGATGGAGATCGCCGACGCCCTTTACGGCATCTCCATGGGCGGCGACGGGGTGACTCGGGTCCTCAGCGAACGGCTCGAGGAGAACGAGCCGGTCGGCGCCTAACCCTGCCTCGGTGCGCCCCGTGCGATCCGTGCGGTAGTCTCGCGGCTCGATGTCGGAGGGTCCCGGATTCGTCCTGCTCTACGTCCTGATCGTCCTGGTACTCCTCGGTGCGATCGCCGGAAGCGTGGTCGTGTCGCGCCGTCGATCCGGTCGCGGCGGGGTCGAAGCGCCGGAACGTCCGCCGGAAGGTGCGCAGATAGGCGAGGCAGCGTCACCCGTCGTCGACGCACCACCGGCTCCCGCCGTCGAGGCTCCTCCGGTCGCTGCGCCCCCCGAAGCGCCGGCACCCGAGCCCGAAGACCTTGCCCCTCCCCGCCCGCTCCGCGAGCGTCTGGGTCGGGCACGGTCGTCCTTCGGCCAGGCGCTGGTGCGCGTCTTCAAGCGCGAGACCCTGAACGACGCGGACTGGGAGGAGGTCGAAGCGCTGCTGCTTCAGGCCGACGTCGGCGTCGCGGCGACGGCGCGGATCGTCGACGATCTGCGCGCGAGATCTCGCGACGTCGCGCCCGAGCAGCTCCTCGGCGTCTTGCGCCAAGAGCTCCTGCAGATAATCGGCGATACCGACCGGTCGCTTCGGACGGCGGACGGGGTCACGATCTGGCTGGTCACCGGCGTCAACGGCACGGGAAAGACGACGACGATCGGAAAGCTCGCGCTTCGTGAACGCCTCAAGGGGAGTCGGGTGATCCTTGCCGCGGCCGATACCTTCCGCGCCGCGGCCGACACGCAGCTCGAGCGATGGGCTGAGCGCGCGGGCGCCGAGGTCATAAAGCAGGTGCCCGGCGCCGACCCGGCGGCCGTCGCGTTCGACGGCGTCAAAGCCGCGAAGGCGCGGGGAGCGGATCTGTTGATCATCGACACCGCCGGACGTCTGCACACCAAACGGAACCTGATGGAGGAGCTCTCCAAGATCCGCCGCGTGATAGAGCGCGAAGCCGGCCCGCCGACCGAGGTGCTGCTCGTGCTCGACGCGACGACGGGTCAGAACGGGATCGCTCAGGCTCGCGCCTTTGCCGAGGCCGCCGAGGTGACCGGCATCGTGCTGACGAAGCTGGACGGCACCGCCAAGGGCGGCATCGTGATCGCCGTCCAGCAGGAGCTCGGGATCCCCGTCAAGCTGGTCGGGGTGGGGGAGGGACCCGAGGATCTGGAGCCCTTCGACCCCGCTGCTTTCGTCGACGCGCTCGTCGGATAGCAGCCGTTTCGCCTGGACGAACAGCAACGAATCGGGCGTCCTTATCCGAGCCGATTAAGCGGTTCGCGACGAATGCCGATGCTCCTTTCGGTGGCCGACGAAACGGTCACAGAAGGCCGGAAGAAGAGGCGCTCGGAGTTGGGTGCCGTTGCTGCGGGAGGGAGACATGGCTCGTCTCCGCGTCGTTCTGGTAGAGGACGGCACGTTCTCACACGGTTCGTTGCGACGCGTCCTCGAATCACTCGATGTCGACGTGGTCGCGGAAGGCTCGGACTGGGCGACGCTCGCCGACCAGGCGAACGCCCGCTCGGTGGACGGTTTCGTGGTGGTCGCCGGCGAGGATCCGAAGCTCCTGTATGACATCTGCTCGGGCGATCGCCCCGTCGTCGTCGTCACCGATCGGCTTTCCGATGTCGCGATCGGTCCATCCGTCGAGCACGGCGCGTCTTCGTTCGTGCCGTTCCCCGTCGACGGGACGCTGTTCCACGCCCAGGTGCGCGCCGCGGTCGCACGCGCGGCCGATCTCGCGAAAGCACGGGGCGAGGCGAACGACCTTCGAGATCAGCTCGAGACGCGGAAGCTCGTCGAACGTGCCAAGGGCATCCTGATGGACCGGCTCGGGCTGTCCGAGCCCGACGCGTTCCGCAAGCTCCAGAAGGCGAGCCAGGACGAGAACCGAAAGATGCGCGAAATCGCGGACTCGGTGATCCGCGCCGAGAGGATGTTCGCCGACAAGCCTGAGGTCGAACAGGTTCACGCCGCGCCGCCGCGCAGGACGCGCTCGGCGAGCTGAATCAAGTTACGCGCTCGAGGAGCGAACCGCCGCCGGCACGAGCGGGATCCCTACCGAGAAGGTCGTTCCCTCGCCCACCGTCGATCGCACGCGCACCGTGCCGTTGAGCGCGTCGACGAGGTTGCGCACGATGTAGAGGCCGAGCCCCAGGCCCTGACCGCGTCGTCGAAGGGATCCCCCAAGCTGATGGAAGCGCTCGAAGATCTGGGGAAGCTGATCTTCGGGGATACCCGGGCCCCGATCGGCTACCTCGAGGAGCAGGACGGAGCCGTCGCGCACGACCGTAACCCGCACGGGTTCGTCGTCGCCGGAGAACTTCAGTGCGTTCTCGATCAGGTTCCGCGCGATCTGCCCGAGTCGTTGTGCGTCGGTCGCGATCCGCGGCAGCGACGGATCGATCGCGAGTTGCACGCGAGCGCGCCCGTCGCCCAGCTCGACGAGCGTTTCCTCCAGCACCTCGGCGACGTCGACCGAGTCCATGAGCAGGTCGATCGCTCCGGCGTCTATGCGGGCGGTCAACAGGAGCTCCTCGACGAGCCGGGAAAGGCGTTCGACCTGCCGGTCCACGATCGCGAGGAACTCCTCCATCTCACCCTGGGAAAGGCGCACGTCCGGGCGGCGGAGCGTGCGGATGAATCCTTGGACCGCCGTCAACGGGGTGCGGAGCTCGTGCGAGGTGACCGCGACGAAGTCGCTCTTCATCGTGTCGAGTTCCTGGAGACGCTCGACCATAGCCCGCTGTGACGCGAGCGATCGCGCGTTGGAGACGACGAGGCCGATCTGCGTGGCGAGCCGGTCGAGGCCTTCGACGTCCGCGGGTGTGAACCGCCCCGGTTCGCGAGCCTCGACGTCGACGACGCCGATGATCTTGCCCTCGTAACGGATCGGGGCGGTCATCTCCGAGCGGACGAGCGGGTTCCACGGCACGTAGTCGGGATCGGTGCCGGTGTCCGGAACGAGCTGCGGTTCACCCGTCGCGATGCAGCGGCCCACGACGCCTTGCCCGGCGGGCATGACCTGGTCGATCACCTTCTCCGGAAAGCCGTAGGAGCCCAGCAGCCGCACGTCGTCGTTCTCCTCGTTGATCAAGCCGATCGCGAACGCTTCCCAATCGAACGCCCGACCCATCGCGGCGGCGACGTCGGAGAGGGTCTGCTCGAGCGTGCCCGAGCCGATCCCGGCGAGAACGACGTCGTGGAACGCTTGGATCTCGCCGCGGGAAGCTGCTTCGCGCCGGGCCATCTGCTCGAGCTCGTCGGCGCGTGATTCCGCTGCGTTACGCTCGTGCTCGAGGTTGCGGGCCATGATCCCGGCGATGAGGGCGATCATCGAGAAGAGTCCCACCCGGTAGGTGACGGAAGAGATCTCGAAGTGCAGGTCGTCGAACAATCCGAGCCGGTAGATCTCACGCGCGAGCTCGGAGATCGAGAACGCGGCGATGCTGAAGGCCGCACCTCGCATCTGGTACCGGATCGCGCCTTCGAGCGGGAGGACGTATGCCAGCGTCCAAGAGGTTGAATTGCGATCGTAGGAACCGAGCCAGATGTTCGCGAACACGAGCGCGATGTCGAGCGCGAAGGCCGCGTACCCGATCCGCTTGAGGGCCCGGACGGTGTTCGCGCGTCCGGAGAGTGCGCCGATGATCAGGTTCCCGATCCCGAGCACGACGATGGTCTGATACGAGATCGGGACGACGTAATCGGGCGTCTGCGGCCCGGCGAGCTGCCAGACCTGGAACACGCCGAAGACGACCCCGAACCAGCGGATCCAGACGAGCTTGCGCTCGATCCCGCGAAGGCGCGCGATCTCCCGGCCGGCGATGTCCCCAGGCATCTCGCCCAATGTATCGGCGCCGAAACGGCCGGTCGGTAGCCTGTTCCGACCATTTTCCGCCGCGTTCGGCTCGCTGTTTCGGGAGGTTCCGCCCAGTTTCCCCGGCCCGGCCGGCTCTCACGTGCCGCGATACCATGCGCCGGATGTTCGACACCCTGTCCGATCGCCTCGAGGCCGTTTTCAAGCGGCTGCGCTCGCGTGGCCGGCTCTCTGAAGAGCAGGTCGACGAGGCCCTGCGTGAGGTCCGCATGGCCCTCTTGGAGGCGGACGTCCATCTGGAGGTCGCGCGGGCATTCGTCACGCGCGTCCGAGAGCGTGCCGTCGGCGAGGAAGTGCTCAAGGCGCTCACCCCGGCGCAACAGGTCATCAAGATCGTGAACGAGGAGCTCGTGGGGATCCTCGGCGGCTCCTCGAAGCCGCTGCGTTTCGCCCCAAAGCCCCCGACGGTGATCATGCTCGCCGGCCTGCAAGGCTCGGGGAAGACGACGGCCGCGGGGAAGCTCGCGACGTGGCTGAAAGCCAAAGGGAAACAGCCGCTGCTCGTCGCGTGCGACCTTCGCCGCCCGGCCGCCGTGCAGCAGCTCGTCCTGCTCGGGGAGCAGGCGGGAGTCCCGGTGGTCGCGCGTGAGGGTATGACGCCGATCGAGGTCGCGGCGGAGGGCGTCAAAGAGGCGGAGCGGCTCGGGCGCGATGTCGTGATCGTCGACACCGCCGGCCGGCTCCACGTCGACGAGGAGATGATGGCCGAGGCCGCCGCGATCCGCGATCGCGTGAAGCCGACGGAGACCCTGCTCGTCGTCGACGCGATGACCGGGCAGGACGCGGTGAACGTGGCGACCTCGTTCCTCGAGCACGTCGACTTCACGGGGATCGTCCTGTCGAAGCTCGACGGCGACGCGCGCGGCGGCGCCGCGTTGTCGATCGCGCACGTGTCGGGCCGGCCGGTGAAGTTCGCTTCCACCGGCGAGAAGCTCGATGCGTTCGAGCCGTTCCATCCCGACCGGATCGCGTCGCGGATCCTCGGCATGGGCGACGTGCTCACGCTGATCGAGAAGGCCGAGGAGGTCTACGAGGAAGATCAAGCGCGCGAGATGGAAAAGAAGATGCTCGAGGCGACCTTCACCCTCGAGGACTTCCTAGACCAGATGCGCCAGCTGAAGAAGATGGGGCCGCTCACGAACATCCTCGGGATGATCCCGGGACTCGGCTCGCAGCTCAAGGGGATGGAGCTCGACGAGAAGGACATGGCGCGGACCGAGGCCATCATCTGCTCCATGACGCCGGGGGAACGGCGTGACCCCTCGATCATCGGCGGCTCGCGGCGCTCGCGGATCGCGCGCGGCTGCGGGATGACGACCGGCGACGTGAACGGTTTGCTGCGTCAGTTCGAGCAGGCCAAGAAGATGATGAAAGCGATGGCCGGCGGCGGCGGCATGCCGGGGATGCCGGCGGGGATGACGATGCCGCGCGTGCCGGGCGCCGGGGGACGTCCCAAACCGAAGCAACGCCCCCACCGCCCCAAGCAGCACGCCAAGCGCAAGAAGAAGAAGCGGCGCTGAGCGGCGCCCCGGCCCGGTGCGACGAGCATCGGTCAGCCTGGTAGCCTGTGCCTCCACATGTCGGTGCGGATCAGACTCATGCGGACGGGCAAGCGCAAGCAGCCCTTCTATCGCGTCGTCGTCGCAGATCAGCGCGCTCCCCGCGACGGGCGCCCCGTCCAGCAACTCGGCACCTACAACCCCCTCACCGATCCCTCTGAGATCCGCATCGACGAGGAGAAGGCGCTCGCCTGGCTGGCCAAAGGGGCCCAGCCGTCCGCGAGCGTCGTCGCCTTGCTGCGGGCAACGGGCACATGGAAGAAACACCTCGAGGCGACGAAGGCGACGAAGGCCTCGTAGAGGCCACGCTCACCTATCTCGCCAAATCAATCGTCGAGCATCCCGACGACGTCGAGGTTTCGTCTTCCTCCGGCGAGGGCGACCTGACCGTCTACCGCCTGCGCGTCAATCCCGAGGACATGGGCCGCGTGATCGGCCGCAGCGGGCGCACGGCGCGCGCGATCCGTCAGGTGACTCGGGCCGCAGCGGCGAAAGCCGGCGTCCACGTGCTCATCGAGATCGTCGAGTAGCGAGGTCCCCAGTGGGCTCCGCTCCCGAGCGGATCGTGGTCGGCAGGATCGTCAAACCCCACGGGACCACCGGCGAAGTCGTCGTCGAGGTGTTGAGCGACGCCCCCGACCGGTTCGCCGCCGGAGCAAGTCTCGAGGCCGGTGACCCCGAAGGGGAGCGCTCTCCGCTCACGGTGCGGAAGGCACGCAGGGATCGCGGCCTGCTGCTCGTGACGTTCAAACAGGTTCCCCACCGCGGAGCGGCAGAGCGCATGCGCGGCGCGCTCCTGTCGATCCCGGCCGACGAGGTCGCCGCCCCCGCGGAAGGCACCTACTACGAATGGCAGATCCGGGGGCTCGAGGTGGTCGACGAGGAGGGAGAAGTTCTCGGCACGTTGGACCGGGTGATCGAGCGAGCGGGGAACGACGTCTGGGTGATAGACACCGGAGATGGTGAAGCCATGGTCCCGGCGGTGGAGGAGTTCATCCGGTCGGTCGACCTCGGGTCGGGGAGGATCGTGATCCACGTGATTCCGGGACTTTTCGAATGAGCTCCGACGAGCTCGCCGCCCGGCGGGCGCGGCGATTCCCCGGCCTGCTCGGCCTGGAGATCGTCGAGCGGCGGCCGGGCTACTGCCGGGCCGAGATGGAGGTCCAGGAGAAGCATCTGCGTCCGCACATCGACGGCGTGCACGCGGGCGCCGTCGTGTCGCTCGCCGACACCGCGTGCGGCCAGGGCTGCTCGGCGTCGCTCGAGCCGGGGAAGACCTTCATAACCGTCGAGCTGAAAGCGAATCTCATCGCGTCGGCGTCGGAAGGGCGGATCATCGCGGAAGCCCTCCCGATACATCAGGGGAAGCGGACGCACGTCTGGGAGGCGCGGGTGACGCGAGAGGATGGGCGCCTGATCGCGATCTTCACCTGCACGCAGCTCATCATGGACGCCTGATGAGGATCGACGTGGTGACGATCTTCCCGGAGTTCTTCACCGGGCCCATGAACGCCTCATTGCTCGGCAAAGCCAGGAAGCGCGGTGTGGTCGACGTTCGCCTGCACGACCTCCGCGAGCACACGACCGATCCGCATCGCACCGTCGACGACGAGCCGTACGGCGGCGGGGTGGGGATGGTGATGAAGCCGGATCCGTGGTTCGCCGCGGTCGAGGCGATCGAGGGATGGGAGACGGCCCGCCGTGTCTTGCTGACGCCGGCCGGACGTCGGCTGGACCAAGATCTTGTGCGTGACCTCGCGCTTGCGCCGCATCTGATCTTGATGTGCGGCCGGTACGAAGGGATCGACGAACGGGTCGCCGAAGGGCTCGCGACCGATGAGCTGTCCGTCGGCGACTACGTCCTGGCGGGTGGCGAGTCGGCGGCGCTGCTCGTCGTCGAGGCAGTCACGCGGCTGGTGCCCGGTGTGGTGAAGGAGGCGGCCTCGGTCGAACAGGAGTCGTTCGGCCCCGACGGCCTCCTCGACTTTCCCCAGTACACGCGGCCGGCGGACTTCCGCGGCATGGCCGTGCCGGACGTGCTGCTGTCGGGCGACCACGCCGAGATCGCGGCCTGGCGGAGGCGGGAAGCGCTCGAGCGGACCAAACGGCGGCGGCCGGATCTGCTCGGGCCGGACCTCGACATCGCGCCCTAGCTGGGCGTCGTTGCAGGGGAAGTGCTCCGCCCGTACCATGGGCCTTTCGCCGATCCGGCCGAGCAGGCCACCTCAGGAGGAGAGCGCGCCGTGAACAAGGTCGACCTCGTCGAGCGGTCGCGGCTGCGTACCGACGTCCCGGCCTTCCGGCCGGGCGACACCGTCAAGGTGCACGTCAAGGTCTCCGAGGGCGGTCGCGAACGCATCCAGGTCTTCCAGGGTGTCGTGATCTCGCGGCGCGGCGGTGGGCTCCGGGAGTCGTTCACGGTTCGAAAGATGTCTTTCGGGGTCGGCGTCGAGCGGACGTTCCCCATCCACGCGCCTACGGTCTCCAAGCTCGAGATCGTCCAGCACGGCAAGGTGCGCCGCGCGAAGCTCTACTACCTGCGCGAGCTCACCGGCCGAAAGGCCAAGATCAAGGAGCGGCGTGTTGCGGTTCCCGAAGAGGGCATCGCGGCCGTTGTGACGGCCGAGACCGTCGAAGTTGCCGCGCCCGAGGTGCCGGAAGAGCCGGAGGCGGCCGCCGAGGAAACGACCGAGGCGACTGCACCCGACGAGACCGAGACTCCGGCGCAGGCCTAGGACGCGCCCGTGCGTCCGCCCCTCGAGGATTCCCCCCTTCAGTCGGACTGGCCGGACAAACCCGCCGGGCCGCCCCCGAAGAAGCGAAGCGCGCTGTCGTTCTTCAAGGAGCTCCCGGTCCTCATCCTGATCGCGTTCGGCTTGGCCCTGCTCATAAAGACCTTCTTGATCCAGGCCTTCTTCATCCCCTCCGAATCGATGGTGCCGACGCTGGAGATCGGCGACCGGGTCCTCGTCAACAAGCTCGTGTATCGATTCCGCGAACCACGCCGGGGTGAGGTCATCGTCTTCGTGGCGGAACGCGACCCCACGGCCGACGATCGGGGTTTGTTGCGCAAGATCGTCGACACGCTCACCGAGGGGCTCGGCGTGTCGGCTCCGTCGGACCGCGACTTCATCAAGCGCATCATCGGCCTGCCCGGTGAGACGGTGGAGATGAAAGACGGCGTCGTCACGATCACCAAGACCGACGGTACGAAGATCGCCTTGAAGGAGCCGTACCTGGCGGAGGACAAGGACACGTCGCCGTTCGGTCTTTCGAAGGTTCCCGCGGGGTCGTATTTCGTCATGGGGGACAACCGGCCGAACTCCGCAGACAGCCGCACCAGGCTCGGGCCGATCAAGCGCTCCGACATCGTCGGTAAAGCCTTCGTCAAGGTATGGCCGTTGAGCCGCATCGGCATCCTCGGAACCCCGAAGTACGAGGCGGCTGCGTTGGGTTCGGTCGCGGTTGTCGTCCCGGTGGTCTTCCTCGGCGCCGCTCGCGTCAGGAAACGGCGGCAACGCCACGACAGAGCTGCATGAGCGGAGCAGACCGGGCACCCGAACCGGACGGCGGGACCCGCCGGCGTCGTCCGGCCGCGTTATCCTCAGCTCGATGCGGCCGGACGGTGCCATCGAACGTGAGCTCCACGATCAGGGGTTCGCGCTGGTCGCCGGGGTCGACGAGGTCGGCCGCGGCGCCCTCGCCGGGCCGCTGGTCGCCGGAGCCGTGATCCTGCCCGACGATTTCGACCTCCCCGGCCTCAATGACTCGAAGCTCCTAACCCCCAAGCAGCGGGACGTCCTGGCCGTGAAGATCCGGGCGCAGGCCGTCGCGCTTACGCTTGTGCGCGTGACGCCGGCGATCATCGACCGTCGCGGGCTGCACAAGTCGAACATCCGCGCACTGCGCGCCGCGATCGCTCGTTTGGAGCCGAGGCCGAACTACGCGCTCTCGGACGGCTTCTCGGTGCCGAGGATGCCGGTGCCGACGCTTTCGATCCGGAAGGGCGACCGTGTCGCGGCGTCGGTCGCGGCGGCCTCGATCGTCGCGAAGGTCGTGCGTGATCGCACGATGCGCCGGCTGCATCGCCGTTTCCCGGAATTCGGGTTCGCGTCGAACAAGGGGTACGGCACGCGCGAGCATTGGACCGCGCTGCGGGCGCACGGCCCGACGCCCGTCCACCGGATGTCGTTCAAGGGCGTCGGCGCGGGGGGAACGATCGAAGCCGAGCTGCTGGAGGCGGAGCTCGACGAGCTGACCGCGCTGGGCCAGGAGCTGGTTCCGTCGGGTTCGCCGTGATGCGGCCGCTCGAGGGCTCCCCGCTGCAAGCGGAGTGGCCGGACAAGCCCGCGGGCGTTCCGCCCAAGCGCGAACGGCTCCGATTCTTCAAGGAGCTTCCCGTCCTCGTACTCATCGCCTTCGGGCTCGCGCTCCTGATGAAGACCTTCTTGCTCCAGGCGTTCTGGATCCCGTCGGAGTCGATGGAGCCGGTGCTCATCAAGGGAGATCGCGTGCTCGTCAACAAGCTCGCGTTCCGGTTCCGCGAGCCGCGCCGCGGTGAGGTGGTCGTCTTCGCTCGCGAGACCGTCCAGCCCCCGCGCGGGATCGTGCGACGGGCGATCGATTTCCTCACCGAAGGCATCGGCGCGGCGTCACCGGGCGAGGAGGATCTGATCAAGAGGATCGTCGGCCTGCCCGGCGAGACGGTGGAGATGACCGACGGGATCGTGACGGTCACCCGAGTCGACGGCTCGAAGCTGACCCTCGACGAGCCCTACATCGCCGAGGAGCGCGACCTGCGTCCGTTCGCGCCGTTCGTCGTGCCGAAGGGCTCGTACTTCATGATGGGGGACAACCGGCCGCACTCGGAAGACAGCCGCTTCTCGCTCGGGCCGGTGAAGCGCACGCAGATGATCGGGAAAGCGTTCGTGAAGGTGTGGCCGCCGAAGCGATGGGATCTGTTCGACGTGCCGGCCTACGGCGGCGGTCCGGAGGCGGCTTCGGCGATGCTTCTTGTTATCGGTGCCGTACGACTGAGGAGGCGGGCGGCGTGAGCATCGACGATCTCGAGAAGTACGAGGCCGAGATGGAGCTCGCGCTCTATCGAGAGTACCGCGACGTCTTCCAGATGTTCCGTTACCTGGTCGAGACCGAGCGCCGGTTCTACCTCGCGAACAAGGTCGACGTCGCGGAGAAACGTCGGGGCGATGAGATCTGGTTCGAGGTCACATTGTCCGACGCGTGGGTCTGGGACATGTACCGGCAGAGCCGGTTCGTGCCACAGGTTCGCGTGATCACGTTCGAGGACGTCAACATCGAAGAGCTCCGCAAGGAGGACGGCCCGGAAGCGGCGGCCGGGCCCGCGGCCTTGAGCTAGGCTGAGCGCGATGGGCTACAACCCGCTCCGGAAGTACCGCGGCGGCAAGACCGCCGACATCACGATCTTCGCGATCACGATGATCGTCGTCGCGCTGCTCGTCATCTGGGCCACGCGTTGACCTCAGAAGGAGCCTGCGGCTCGGCGATTCCCGATCGGCTCCTGTTTCTCCCGCGTGCTTTGGCGGGTTTGGTGATCATCGCCCCGAGTCAGGAGCAGTATCGAGAACTCGTATGGAATGACCGCCGCCACATGTGACGCTCGATCGATACGAGAATCGGCCGGGGCGAAAGATCGCGATGGTCGCCCGATCACAGCACGGTGTCCTCGGATCGACGCCCAGCCCTGATGACGTTCTTGACGAGGCTCTGTTCTCGTACAGATGGATCGTGAAACTCTTCCTTCTTCGCGCAAGACGGTCCTGAAAGCCCGATCCTTCGTCTCCATCCCGTTATCGTCGCGCGGTGGGACGCGGCGAACTCGGACGGGCCGGCGAGGAGATCGCCGCGCGGTTCCTCGCCGAACAGGGGTGGCGGATCGTCGGCCGCAACGTTCGATGCGGCCGCGCCGGTGAGATCGACATCGTCGCCGAGCGCGCCGGGGTGTTGGCATTCGTCGAGGTGAAGACCCGAAGGTCCGACCGGTTCGGCACGCCCGGTGAGGCCGTCACGTGGCGCAAGCAGAATCGCATCCGCGGGCTCGCACGCCATTTCTTGATGCACGAGCGGCCGACCGCGGCCGCGATCCGCTTCGACGTCGTCGAAGTGCGCACCGGCGGGACCGGCCCGCTGGTCACGCACCTCGAGGGAGCGTTCTGAGCCGATGAGCGTCGCCAAGGCCGAAACGGTCGCGATCGTCGGGCTCGACGGCTACCCCGTCGAGGTGGAGGTCGCGCTCGCCTCGGGCCTTCCACAGTTCACGCTCGTAGGTCTGCCGGACGCGTCGATCCAAGAGGCGCGCGAGCGTGTTCGCGCCGCCGTTCTGTCGAGCAACGAGAAGTGGCCGATGCAGCGGATCACGGTCAACCTGTCGCCGGCCCATCTGCGCAAGGCCGGTCCCGGTTTCGATCTGGCGATCGCGCTCGGCGTGCTCGCCGCCGACGGCCGGATCGCGCAGGATCGCCTCCGCGAGATGTGTCTGCTCGGCGAATTGTCGCTCGACGGGACGATCCGGCGGGTACGCGGCGCGCTCGCGAGTGCGATGGCGGCGTCGCAGGCAGGGAAGCGCGCGATCCTGCTGCCGCGGGCGAACGCGACCGAGGCGGGGCTCGTCGGCGGCATCGAAGTGCTTCCGGTCGACCACCTCGCGCAGGCGGTGCACTTCCTTCGGGGCGAATGCACGCTCGACGGGGTTACCGAGGGTGCGGCCGAACCGCCGGCTCCCGTGGAGGCCGACGACGCCGACCTCACCGATGTGCGCGGTCAGACCTTGCCGAAGCAGGCGCTCGAGCTCGCCGCCGCCGGCGGCCACAACCTTCTGTTGAGGGGAAGTCCCGGCGGCGGCAAAACCATGCTCGCACGGCGTCTGCGGGGCATCTTGCCGCCGCTGACGCACGGGGAGGCTCTCGAAGTGACCCGGATCTATTCCGTTGCCGGGCTGTTACCCGAGGACGCCGGCCTCATCACCCAACGGCCGATCCGGGCGCCGCATCTATCCGTGTCAACCGTGGGACTGATCGGCGGAGGAAGCCTGGTGCCGCAACCGGGAGAGGTGTCGCTCGCCCATCGAGGCGTCCTCTTCCTGGACGAGGCCGCCGAGTTCAAGCGAGACGCCCTGCAAGCCTTGCGCGGCCCGCTCGAGGAGGGGACTGTGACGATCGTCCGGGGGCGCTGGGCGGTCACCTATCCGGCGCGCTTCCAGCTCGTCGCGGCGACCAACCCGTGCCCGTGCGGGTATCTCGGTGACGCCCTCCGTTCGTGCAAGTGCGTGCCCGGCCGGCTCGCGACCTATGAGGAGCGGCTCTCTGGTCCGGTCATGGACCGCATCGATCTTCAGGTTGAGGTCGAGCGGCTCAAGAAGAAGGAGCTCTTCCTTCACTCCCAGGGCGCCTCATCGGCCGTCGTGCGCGAGCGGGTGATCGCCGCGCGGCAGCGTCAGGCGGATCGTCTCGCGAGCTTCGGGATCCAGACCAACGCCGACATCCCGACCGCATCCCTGGAAGGGGCCGTCGCGGCCGACGCCTCCGCCAAAAGGGCGTTGGAACGGTCGGTCGATCAATTGGGTCTGTCGGCACGAGGCGTCCATCGGGTGATGCGCGTCGCCCGCACGGTGGCCGATCTCCGCGGCGACGACATCGTTACGTACGATCACGTCGAGAGCGCGCTCTCGTTCCGGTTCGATCCGAAGAAGTGAGGTTCCGAACCGACAGCGGACGGGTCCTCGCCGAGGGGATCGACTGGCGTGTGATCGATCGGGGAGCGGCGGAGTACCCGACGAAGCTCGAACATCTGCCCGACCCGCCGGACCGGATCTGGGTGCTGGGCCGGCGGCTCGACCGGCTTCCTCCGTGCGTGGCCATCGTCGGTACGCGAACGCCGACTCCCTACGGGACGGATATCACCGAAGCGCTGGCGACCGACTTCGCCATGGGAGGTATCTGCGT
Source organism: Actinomycetota bacterium (assembly GCA_040905475.1). Classification (NCBI taxonomy): domain Bacteria; kingdom Bacillati; phylum Actinomycetota; species Actinomycetota bacterium. The sequence goes on along the minus strand of JBBDRM010000100.1, from coordinate 25,605 downwards.
CGTCAGCGGCCTCGCTCGCGGGATCGACGCGGCCGCCCACATCGGCGCGCTCGATCGTGGCACGACGGTGGCAGTGCTCCCCGGAGGGATCGACGTCTGCTACCCATCGAGCCACCGCGACCTCTACGCGCGGATCGCCGAGCGCGGCGCGCTCGTGGCCGAGCATCCGCCGGGCACGCCGACCCGCAAGCATCGCTTCACCCACCGGAACCGGATCATCGCCGCGCTGGCGCTCGCGACCGTCGTCGTACAAGCGGGTGAGCGTAGCGGGGCTTTGAGCACGGCGCGGCACGCGCTCGGTATCGGTCGCGACGTCTTCGCGGTGCCCGGCGACGTTCGGATCGACGTGTCCATCGGTCCGCACGAGCTTCTGCGCGACGGGGCGGCGCCGTGCACCTGTGCCGGAGATGTGCTCGAGCGGATCGGCGTCGAGATCGCGCGGGAATCGGCGATGCGCGATCTCCACGACGTCCCCGAGGACATGCCGCACGAGCAAGCGGCCGTGCTCGCGCTGATCGGGAAGCAGACCATGTCGGCCGAAACCGTTGGAGCGCTCGCCGGATTCGATGGAGGAACGCTCGCCAAGACGCTCATGCGGCTCGAGCTCGGCGGCTGGATCGCTCGCGGCGGCGGAGGGAGCGTCCGCAGGCTCCGATGAACCGTGTTCCTTGACGCTGGTGTCGCCCCCGCCGATAGTTGGCTTCGTGACCCCCCAAGCCGCTGCCGAAGCGCCTGCCCTCGCCGCCGAGCTGGCCGCAGCCTTCCTGCGCCACCTCGAATCCGAGCGTGATCTGTCGCCGCATACTGTCTCCGCCTATCGACGTGACCTCGAGCAGTATTTCGAATTCTGCCGACGCGCGCGCAGCGACCCCGTCACGGCATCGCATCAGACCGTCCGCCGTTTCCTCGCGTGGCTGACGACGCGCGGCATGGCTCGCGCGAGCGTTCACCGCAAGGCCGCCACGTTGCGCGCGTTCTATCGGTTCTGCGTGCGCCGAGGCGTGCGCGGCGACAATCCGGCGACGTTGGTCGCGACGCCGAAGCGCGCGAGTCTCCTCCCTGCGGTGCTGAAGAAGGGTCAGGTCGAGATCCTCGTCGAGTTGCCTCCCGGCGACGAGCCCGCAGGCTTGCGCGACCGGGCGATGCTCGAGCTGCTCTACGGATGCGGGATCCGGGTCGGAGAGCTGACGGCGCTCGACATCGACGAGGTCGACTTCGCCCGGGCACAGGTCCGCGTCCTGGGGAAGGGTCGCAAGGAGCGGATCGTGCCGATGGGGGAGCCGGCCGCGGACGCGCTCCGGACCTACCTGGCGAAGGCCCGCAGCTCCTTCATACGCGAGACCTCACCCCCGGCCGCGCTGTTCTACAACAGACGCGGACGAAGGATCGGCCAGCGAGACGTGCGCGCATTGGTGACGAAATACGCGCGAGAGGTCGTACCGGGCGGAAAGACTTCCCCGCACACCTTCCGGCACACGTACGCTACACATCTCCTTGAGGGTGGAGCCGACCTGAGAACCGTCCAGGAGCTCTTGGGACACGTTGATTTGAGGACCACGCAAATCTACACTCGGGTTTCGAGGGAAAGACTCCGGCAGGTCTATGAGCTCACGCATCCAAGGGCCTAGCAAGACACGCGCCTCCCGCCGGGCCGATGGCGCCGCCTCCGCAGACGGAGCCGGGACCGTCGACCAAGAGGAAGGCTCGATGCTCAACGCCCTTTGGCGAGAGTTCAAAGGGACGCACGACGAAGGTGCTCGAGAGCGTCTGATCCTCCACTACTCGCCGCTCGTGAAGTACGTCGCGGGGCGCGTATCGGTGGGATTACCGGCCACCATCGAGCAAGCCGACCTCGTGTCCTACGGGATCTTCGGGCTCATCGACGCGATCGAGAAGTTCGACATCGAACGCGGCATCAAGTTCGAGACCTACGCGATCAACCGCATCCGCGGCGCGATCATCGACGAGCTGCGTGCGATCGACTGGATCCCGCGTTCGGTGCGGTTCAAAGCCCGTGAGGTGGAACGCGCGTTGAGCGAACTCGGCAGCCGCCTGCAACGCCCGCCCTCCGACGCAGAGCTTGCGGAGGAGCTCGGGGTGTCGCTCGACGATCTGCAGGAGATGCTCAACCAGATCAACCTTGTCTCCGTCGTTGCGCTCGACGAGTTGCTCTCGGTCGGCGGCGAGAAGGGCGAGTCGGTGTCGCTCGTCGACACGCTGGCCGACGCGAGAGCCGCCGACCCCGAGATGTCCTTCGAGTCCGAGGAGACCCGCCACATCCTCGCGTCTGCGATCAACGTGCTCCCGGAGCGCGAGCGGCTGGTGATCACGCTGTACTACTACGAGGGCCTCACCCTCGCGCAGATCGGCGGGGTGCTCGGCGTCACGGAGTCACGCGTGTGCCAGATGCACACCAAGGCCGTCCTTCAGCTCCGCAACAGGATGGCGGAAGCCACGAACGACTGACTCGCTCGTCCGGATCGAGGAACTTCCAACCCCACGCATGACCTCGTAACGTCACGGCGTGATCTTCGCATCGAAAGTTGCCGTGTCGGCGCTCGCCGCAGCCCTCGCGCTCGGCGGGCCGAACGGCGCCGCAGCCGTCCAGTCTCCGACGCCGGGGTACCTGCGGCCGGTCAAAGGGCCGATCATCCGACACTTCGAGTCCCCGCCGACCCCGTTCGCGGCCGGCCACCGCGGCATCGACATGGCCGTCCCGATCGGAACGAAGGTGGTCGCTTCGGATGCCGGGGTCGTGGCGTTCGCCGGGCTCGTGGCGACGGAGCTGTTCGTCTCGATCGATCACCCCGATGGGATCCGAACCACGTATTCGTTCCTGACCTCGGTCTCGGTCAAGAAAGGCGACGTCGTCACGCGGGGGCAGCCGATCGCATCGAGCGGTCCAGGACACGCCGGCTCGGCGCAGCCGCACCTGCACTTCGGCGCTCGGATCGGTGAAACATACATCGATCCGGAGCCGCTCCTGCTCGACGGGCTGCGCCGCGACCTCTCCCAAGCGATCCGCCTCGCTCCGATCCCCGAGGAGCCGTAGGGCGCTGCGCGAACGCACGCGCGCTAGCATCCTCGGACGTGAGCCGTGAATCAGCTTCGGTCGAACGCGCGGGCCGTGACGTCGTCATCCGCATACGCCGGCGCCGGCCGGCGGAGGAGTGGCGCCTCGGGCGGGTCCTTTCTTGGTCGGCCTCGTCCCTGGTCGGCGACCCACTCCTGATCCTCGCGCCGCTCTTCGGTGTCGTCGTCTTGTTGCTCTGGGTGTTCGCGCTGGGTGCGCCCGGGCGCGCGGACGTGATGATGCCGCTGGTATCTCTTCCGCCGGTCGACGCGTTCCTCGACGTGGGCGTCATCGAGATCACCGACCGCGCCGCCGCAGAGATCTGGGTGCTTCGCACCGTCGCCCTGGTGCTCCGCACCCTAGTGTTCGGCGTCCTGGTCGTCCTCGCAACCCAGCGAGCCCGCGGCGAACTGCCGTCGCTCGGCAACGGTTCGCGAACCTTGCGGGCTCGCTTCCGGACGTTCGCCTTCCTCGAGCTCGTCTCGTTCGCGTTGTTCGGGGTATCGCTCACCATCGGAGCCGACCTGGCGTCCGTTCGAGACGACGGCGCCATCGGAACGGCGTTGCTCTTCGGCGTTCTGATCCTCGTGGGGACCTTCGTGGCGGCCGCCGACGGCCTGCCTGCGGGTGCGGCGTTCCGGCGCGGCAACCGGTGGCTCCGCCGCCGCCCGCTGGGTCAGATCGTGCTGGTGCTGATCTACGGGTTCGTTACCAACGGGTTGTATCGCCTCGCGGCAGCGGGAGAGGCGGTCCCGAGGGCCTTCCCGCTGACGCTGTACGCGTTCGTCGCGGCTCTGGTGACGATGTGGCTGCTGCTCGCGTTCGCGCGACGGTCCGTGCTGCTCTACGGCACCGAAGAGGCCCCGACGAGCTCCTCGTAGGCTCTGCTACCATCCGTGGGCTCCCAGGAGGGAGCAAATTCGCACGCTCGCCGATCGGCAACCGGTCCCCGGCGCGTCCGGGGTTCTGCCGAGCAGGGCGCTGAGCGAAAGCCCAGGCCACGGTGAGCGGAGGGACAACCGGAGGTCCATGTATGGCCGTAACAACCATGAAGCAACTGCTCGAGGCGGGTGTCCACTTCGGACACCAGACCCGCCGATGGAACCCCAAGATGCGCCGCTTCATCTTCGGCGAGCGCAACGGGATCTATATCATCGATCTCCAGAAGACCGTCGACGGGATCGAGCGCGGGTACCGGTTCGTCCGGGACACCATCGCCCGCGGAGGCACCATCCTTTTCGTCGGGACGAAGAAGCAGGCGCAGCAGATCGTCGAGGACGAGGCTCGCCGCTGCGGTATGCCGTACGTCAATCAGCGCTGGCTCGGCGGGATGCTGACCAACTTCCAGACGATGTCGAAGCGGTTGTCGCGTCTGCGCGAGCTCGAGGCGATGGAGGCCACCGGCGCGTTCGACGTCCTGCCGAAGAAGGAAGTCCTCAAGCTCCGCGCGGAACGGGAGCGACTCGAGAAGAACCTCTCCGGCATCCGCGAGATGACCAAGCTCCCGTCGGCCCTGTGGGTCGTCGACACGCGCAAGGAGCACATCGCCGTCCAGGAAGCGCGCAAGCTCAACATCCCGGTGGTCGCGCCGCTCGACACCAACTGCGATCCCGATGAGGTCGACTATCCGTTGCCCGGCAACGACGACGCGATCCGCGCGATCGCGCTGCTGACGCGGATCATCTCCGACGCCGTGATCGACGGTCTCGGATCGCGCGCGCCCGACGTCGGCGGGCAGGAGCAGCCGCCCGAGCCGGAGCTGATGCCCGAGGAGCCGCTGGCCGAGTGGGAGCTGCAGCTCTTGGCCGAAGAGGAAGAAGAGAAGCGCCGCAAGGAGATCGAAGAAGAGGAACGCAAGCGCGGCATGATGCGCTAGACCAAGAACGACAGGAGACGTGGTGGAGATCAAGGCAGCAGACGTAAAGGCGCTTAGGGACGCGACCGGCGCCGGGATGATGGACGCGAAGAAGGCGTTGCAAGACGCCGGCGGCGACATGGAAAAGGCGAAGGACCTCCTCAGGGAACGTGGGCTGGCCGGCGCGAAGAAGTTGGGGTTGCGCGGCGCGGATGAGGGGCTCGTGGAGGCGTATCTCCACGCGCCCGATCCGCAACTTCCCGCGAAGGTCGGCGTGCTCGTCGAGCTCAACTGTGCGACGGACTTCGTCGCCAAGACCGATCGCTTCCGCAGCCTTGCGCGCGAGGTCGCGCTCCAGATCTCGGCGACACGACCGGACTACGTGAGCCGCGAAGAGGTGCCCGGCGACGTCCTCGAGCGGGAGAAGGAGATCTATCGGAAGCAGGCGGAGTCGGAGGGGAAGCCCGCCGACAAGATGGAGATGATCCTCGAGGGCAGGTTGAAGAAGTTCTATGAGCAGGTCTGCCTCGTCGACCAAGCCTGGATCCGGGACGAGAAGGGAAAGAAGACGATCGGTGAGATGCTGGCCGAGGCATCGTCCGAGCTCAAGGAGCCGGTGCGGGTGCGCCGGTTCGCATACTTCCGCGTCGGGGTTGACTAGATGGCCGGAGCGTACGAGCGGGTCCTGCTGAAGCTCTCGGGCGAGGCGTTCGCCGACCCCGAGCTCGGTTTCGGCATCGACCCGCGTATCGTGAACTCGCTCGCCGATCAGCTCGGTGAGGTCGTCCGTGAGCTCTCGATGCAGGTCGCGGTCGTGGTCGGCGGCGGCAACATCTTCCGGGGGAACTCCCCGCAGGCCCAGGGGATGGACCGCGCCCGCGCGGACTACATGGGCATGCTGGCCACCATCATCAACTCGCTCGCGCTGCAGGATGCCCTCGAGAAGAACGACGTTCAGACGCGCGTGCAGAGCGCGATCCAGATGACGCAGGTCGCCGAGCCGTACATCCCGCGCCGCGCCGTCCGCCACCTCGAGAAGGGCCGGATCGTCATCTTCGCGGCCGGCATGGGGACGCCGTACTTCTCGACCGACACAACCGCCGCACAGCGAGCGCTCGAGATCGGCGCAGACGCGATCCTCAAGGCGACGAAGGTCGACGGCGTCTACGACGACGATCCGGTCAAGAACCCGAATGCGGTCCGCTTCGACGAGCTCACGTACCTCGAGGTCCTCCAGCGTGGGCTCGGCGTCATGGACAACACCGCGATCTCGCTTTGCATGGACAACAAGCTTCCCATCATCGTGTTCAACCTGCAGGTGCAGGGAAACATCCGCCGCGCACTCGAAGGGGAGCCGATCGGGACCGTCGTCCGCGGGTAGCCGGAGGAGCCAGATGATCGATCACGCGCTCAAGCAGGCTGAAGAGAAGATGGCCAAGGCGATCGAGGTTACCCGCGAGGAGTTCGCCGGGTTCCGAACCGGGCGCGCGTCACCCCAACTCCTCCAGAAGATCACCGTCGAGTACTACGGCGCGCCGACGCCGATGCAGCAACTGGCGTCGTTCTCGGTCCCGGAGCCGCGGATGCTGGTGATCCATCCGTACGACCGGAACGCGATCTCGTCCATCGAGAAGGCCATCCTGACCTCGGACCTCGGCCTCAACCCGTCGAACGACGGCGCGGTGATCCGCTTGAGCTTCCCGCAGCTCACGGAGGAACGCCGCAAGGATCTCATCAAGCTCGTGAAGGATCGCGCGGAGCACGGCCGGGTCGCGATCCGGAACGTGCGTCGTCACGCCAAGGAAGAGATCGACGGGGACATGAAGGACGGCAAGGTGTCCGAGGACGACGGGCACCGCGCGGAGAAGGAGCTCCAGAAGCTCACCGACCGCTTCGTGACCGAGATCGATCAGATGCTCGAGCGCAAAGAGCGCGAGCTCTCCGAGGTCTAGCCCGCCGGGCGAGCGTCATGGAGCCGGCGCCGACGGAGGGATCACCGCCCGAACCGGCAGCGCCGCGCTCGGGACGTAATCTTCCCGTCGCGATCATCACCGGCCTGACCCTGGCCGGTTTGATATTCGGAACGCTCTACTGGACGCCGGTCGCTTTTCCTGTGCTCGCCGGAGCGGCCATCCTCCTCGCCCTCCAGGAGTTCTACTCGGCGCTTTCGTCGCGCGGCTACCGTCCGGCGACGGCGCTCGGGCTCGCCGGCGGCGCGCTCGTTCTCTCCGGTGCCTACTGGAAGGGTCCGCAGGCGTTGTCGTTCGGGATGGTGCTGACGCTCGTCGGTGCGTTCCTCTGGTACCTGGTCGACCCGGAGCGGGATCGCGTCGCGACCAACATCGCCGTGACGGTGCTCGGCGTCGCCTACATCCCGGTGCTCGGCGCGCACGCGATCCTGATCCGCGACCTGCAGAACGGGATCGCGCACGTGATCGCGTTCATCGGAGCCGTCGCCTTCTACGACATCGGCGCCTACGCATCCGGCTCGTTCTTCGGCAAGCACAAGATCGCGCCGGCCGTAAGCCCATCGAAAACGTGGGAAGGCGCCGCCGGCGCCACGATCTTCGTGTTCGGGATGGCACTTCTGATCGGTCCGCATCTCGGGCTGCTGGACCTCGGTTCCTCGGCCCTCCTCGCGCTGGCAGCTTCGGTCCTGGCGCCGATCGGGGACCTGACCGAGTCGATGCTCAAGCGCGACTTGGACAGGAAAGACATGGGTACGATCCTGCCCGGGCACGGCGGCGCGCTCGACCGCCTCGACGCGCTGCTCTTCACCGCGCCGGCCGCGTACTGGATCTTCAGAGTCGTGGTCCTGTGACCTTCTCAGCGTAGCCTCAGGTCCCCTGGCAGGATGGATGATGTGAAACGGATCGCGCTCCTCGGCTCGACCGGGTCGATCGGGACCCAAACGCTCGACGTGGTGCGCAAGCATCCCGACCGGTTCCGCGTGGTCGCGCTCGCCGCCGGCTCGAACGCCGAGCTCCTGGCCGCGCAGGTAGACGAGTTCCGGCCTGCGCTCGCCGTGCTGGACCGGGGCGACATCGAGGTCCCGTCGGGCACACGTTTCGGCGTCGGGCGGGACGCCCTGCTCGAGGCGGCCGGGCATCCCGACGCCGACGTCGTCGTCAACGCGCTCGTCGGGAGCGCCGGACTGCTCCCGACGCTGACCGCGCTGGACGCCGGCAAGACGGTCGCGCTCGCGAACAAGGAGTCGCTCATCGCCGGCGGCTCGCTGGTCACGCGGCGGATCGTCGACCGGCCGGAACGGCTGCTCCCGGTCGACAGCGAGCATTCCGCGGTGTTCCAGTGCCTGGCCGGGAACCGGATGGACGACGTGCGCCGCGTCATCCTCACGGCCTCCGGCGGCCCGTTCCGCGGGCGGACGAGCGCCGAGCTGGAAGACGTGACCGTCGAGCAAGCGCTCGCGCACCCGACCTGGCGGATGGGACCCAAGATCACGGTCGACTCGGCGACCCTGATGAACAAGGGCCTCGAGGCGATCGAGGCGCATCATCTGTTCCGCCTGCCCATAGACCGTGTCGAGCTCGTCGTCCACCCGCGATCGCTGGTGCACGGCATCGTGGAGTTCGTCGACGGATCGTGCATCGCCCAGATCTCGAGCCCGGACATGCGCCTTCCACTGCAGATCGCGCTCGCGTGGCCGGAGCGTCTGCCCGACGGCGCCGAGCCGCTCGATTGGCAGACACTCGGCGCGCTCGAGTTCGAGCCGCTCGACGGGTGGACGTTCCCGTGCCCCGGCCTCGCGATATCTGCGGCTCGCAGCGGCGGAACCTACCCGTGCGTGCTGAACGCCGCGAATGAAGAGGCCGTCGAGGCGTTCCTCACGGAGCGTTTGCGGTTCGGCGACATCGCCCCCGTTATCGAACGCGTCCTCGAGCGGCACGACCCCGTCGCCGATCCCGAGCTCGACGGCGTGCTCGACGCCGAGGAGTGGGCTCGCCGGCAAGCCCGAACGGAGATCGAGGCCATCCGATGAGGGGATTCGGCATCTTGCTCTTCATCTTCTTCGTCCTCCTGGCGATTGCCATCCACGAGCTCGGTCATTTCGCGACCGCGAAGTGGTTCAAGATCAAGGTGGATAAGTTCTTCATTGGATTCGGACCCAAGCTTTGGTCCGTGAAGCGAGGCGAAACCGAGTACGGGATCGCCGCGTTCCCCCTCGGGGGGTACGTGAAGATCGCCGGCATGAATCCGCTGGAGGAGATCCCTCCGGAGGACCTACCGCGCACGTTCAAGGCAAAGCCTGCCTGGCAGCGTGCGATCGTGCTCGTCGCCGGCTCGGTGACGCATTTCATCGTTGCATTAGTCATCCTGGCAGCGATTCTCGCTATCGCCGGACAAAAGGATTACGGGACTGCGACGTTGGAGATCAGAAAGATCGGATCGGAGACCCCCGGCGAGATAACGTCGTCCCAACGAGCCGGTATGAAGGCTGGGGACCGGATCGTGTCCGTCGCCGGCCGGCCGGTGACGCAGTGGAGTCAAGTGCAGGAAGCGATCCTCGCTCGGGCGCCAGGGCAGCGGCTCGACATCGTGGTCGAGCGAGACGGCCGGGAGCTAGCCCTCTCGGCGACGCTCGGGGAACGCGAGCGAGACGGTCAGAAGATCGCATTCCTCGGAGTCTCTCCGGAATTCGCAGTGATCGATCACTCGGCGGGCGGAGCGATCATCGAGTCCGGAAGACAAGTGGGCATCGGGATGTGGCAAAGCCTTGTCGCGTTCAAGAACGTCTTCGCCCCGTCCAATCTCAACCGCCTGTTCCAGGTCGCGATCGGCCGGCAGGAACGAAGCGAGACCGATCCGTCGTCGCTCGTTGGCGTGGGCAGATTGTCCGGCGACGCGGCTAGCGAGGGAGACTTCGCTTCCTTGTTCTTGATAATCGTTAGTTTCAATATCTTCGTCGGTGTCGTAAATCTTGTGCCCTTGCCGCCGCTCGACGGTGGTCACCTCGCCGTACTTGGATTCGAGAAGCTGACTCGGCGAGAAGTCGACGTGCGCCGGCTACTGCCGATCACCGCGATGGTGCTTTCGGCGCTCGGCATGCTCTTCCTCTTGCTTCTTTACACGGATATCGTGAATCCGATTCGTCTCCCCGGCTAGACTCGGGGAGATGTCCGAGCGCAGGAAGTCCCGTCAGATCCGCGTCGGCAGCGTCGCGATCGGGGGCGACGCGCCGGTCAGCGTGCAGTCGATGTGCATCACCAAGACGGCCGACGTCAATGCGACGCTACAGCAGATCGCCGCGCTGGCCGCCTCGGGGTGCGACATCGTCCGGGTCGCCGTTCCCGACACCGACGACGTCGAGGCGCTCGGCGCGATCGCCTCGCACTCGACGATCCCGATCATCGCGGACATCCATTTCCAGTGGAAGTACGCGATCGCGGCGCTCGAGGCAGGATGCCACGGCATCCGCATCAACCCCGGGAACATCCGCAAGCACGACAAGGTCGCGCTTATCGCGCGCGAAGCCGCCGCGCGCGGGGTGCCGATCCGCGTCGGGGCGAACGCCGGCTCGCTCGAGAAAGACGTGATGGAGCGATTCGGCGGACCGACCGTCGAGGCGCTCGTCGAGCAGGCCATGCTCGAGGTCAAGCTGCTCGAGGACGCCGACTTCGGAGACATCAAGATCTCGGTGAAGCACAACAACCCGGGGACGATGATCGAGGCGTACCGCGCGATCGCGACCCGGTGCGACTACCCGCTCCATCTCGGCGTCACCGAGGCCGGCACGCCTGCGAAGGGCATCATCAAGTCGTCGGTCGGGATCGGCTCGCTCCTGGCGGAGGGGATCGGCGACACGATCCGCGTCTCCCTCACCGCCGATCCCGTCGAGGAGGTCAAAGCCGGCATCGCGATCCTCGAGTCGCTGAACCTCCGCGAGCAAGGCTTCGACCTCGTCGCCTGCCCGTCGTGCGGCCGCGCCGAGGTGGACGTGTTCGCGCTCGCGACCGCGGTCGAGCAACGCCTCGCCCACATCGACGTGCCGATGCGCGTCGCCGTGATGGGGTGCATCGTGAACGGTCCGGGTGAGGCGCGCGAGGCCGACGTCGGCGTCGCCGCCGGTAAGGAGAAGGGCCAGATCTTCGTCCGCGGCGAGATCGTGCGCACCGTCCCCGAGGATGCGATCGTCGAAGAGATCGCGAAAGAGGTTGAGAAGCTCGCCGAGGTGCTCCGCGCGGAGGGCGCGCACGGGGCAGCAACCGTGGCGCGGGTCGCCCCGCAGCCGCAATCGGTGATGCAGATCGGTCGGAAACGTTAGACTCCGGCCCGATGGCGCTCCCGAAGCAATCGGAGGACTTCCCCGGCTGGTACCAGGAGGTCGTCAAGCAGGCCGGCCTCGCCGAGCCCTCGCTCGCGCGCGGAACGATGGTCATCAAGCCTTACGGCTTCGCGATCTGGGAGCGGATCCAGCGGGCATTCGACGACCGGATCAAGGCCACCGGCCACGAGAACCTCTACTTCCCGCTCCTGATCCCCTACAAGCTCCTCGAACGCGAGGCCGATCACATCGAGGGGTTCGCGCCGGAAGTCGCGGTGGTCACCCACGCCGGCGGCGAGGACCTCGAGGAGCCGCTCATCATCCGCCCGACGTCGGAGACGATCTTCTGGGCCACCTACGCGAAGTGGCTGCAGTCCTACCGGGATCTGCCGTTCCTCTACAACCAGTGGTGCAACGTCGTGCGCTGGGAGCTGCGCCCGCGGCTCTTCCTTCGGACGACCGAGTTCCTCTGGCAAGAGGGCCACACGGCGCACGAGACCGCCGAGGAAGCCATCGCCGAGGCACGCATGATCCTGCTCGATGTGTACCGGGACGCGGCGGAGAACGTGCTCGGCCTCCCCATGCAGGTGGGGCGCAAGAGCGAGTCCGAGCGCTTCGCCGGCGCCGTCGAGACGTTCACGATCGAGGGGCTGATGCGCGACCGGAAGGCGCTGCAGGCCGGCACGTCGCACTACCTCGGTGAGAACTTCTCCAAGGCGTACGGCGTGAAGTTTCTCGGCCGCGACGGCCAGGAGCACTTCGCCGAAGCCACCTCGTGGGGCGTGAGCACGCGGCTCGTCGGCGGCGTGATCATGACCCACGGCGACGACCGCGGTCTCCGGCTCCCCCCGTCGCTCGCGCCGATCGAGGTCGTCATCGTCCCGATCTACAAGTCCGATGACGAACGCGCCCTGGTGAGCGACGCGGTGAAAGTGATCGTCGGTGCGCTGGCCGGCCGCCGGGTCAAGGTCGATGACCGCGAGGGGTTCCGCCCCGGCTACAAGTACAACGAATGGGAGCTGAAGGGTGTCCCCATCCGGATCGAGATCGGCCCAAAGGACATCGCCGCCGGGCACGCCACCTTCGCGCGCAGGGACACCGGCACCAAGGAGCAAGTCCCCGAGCCCGGGATCGCCACGCGGGTGACCGAGATCCTCGACGAGATCCAGGCGGTCCTGCTCTCCGAAGCGACCGCGTTCCGCGAAGCTCATACCTTCTCGCCGGGCGACTACGATGAGTTCAAGCGCCTGGTCGACGACCCGGGCGGGTTCCTCACCGCCGGCTGGTGCGGCCGGCGAGGATGCGAGGACCGCGTCAAAGCCGATACCAAGGCTACGATCCGCTATCTGCCGCTCGATCCGGAGCCGGCGCAGGGCACGTGCCTCGTGTGCGGCGCTCCGGCCACCGAGCGTGCGACCTGGGCCATCGCCTACTGAACGACCTGCCGAACCGGCGTTCGGAGCCCGCGCACACCGGGCTTAGCCCCGCGAAAAACACCCCCCGGTGCTATAATCAGCCTCGGAAAACGGCAGGGCCATGCGAAGTCGGCGACCGCCGGCTTTTTGTTTGAGTAAGGGTGGCCGTTTCGGCCCCGGGAAACGAGGAGGCGGGCGTTGCGGGACAGGGACGCTCGCCCCCGCGGCCAACGGGGCGCCCCAAAAGGTCAGGCCGGCCATGCGGGAGGACGGGGCAACCAGACGGTCCTCGAGGAGCGGGTCCGCTCGCTCGTCGAGCCCGTCCTCGCGCGACACGACGCCGAGCTGGTCGAGCTCTCCGTCCGCCGCGGACGCACCCAACTGGTGCGAGTCGTGGCCGATCGTGACGAGGGGATCGACCTCGAGACGTGCGCTGTGGTCAGCAAGGAGCTGTCTCGGATGCTCGACGCCGACGATCCGATCGTCGGGCGGTACACGCTCGAGGTGACGTCGCCGGGGCTGGACCGGCCGTTGCGGACGCCGAGGGACTTCCGACGCGTCCTCGGCCGGAAGGTGCGAGTCGTGCTGGCCCTTGGTCAGCACGAGGGAACATTGGAGGAGGTGGGAGAGGATCGCGTTCGACTCGTGACGCAGAGCGGACCCGTAGAGGTCGCGCTCGCGGAGATGACGAACGCGAAGGTCGTGCTCCCGTGGTAGGGGCTCGGGGGGCTTAAGGAGCGAAGCGGTAGCCCCCGACCGGAATGGTGAACTCATGAATCCTGTAGACATCGAGATGCTGAAGCTGATCGAGCGGGAGAAAGGCATCCCGATCGAGTCGTTGATGGCCGGGCTCGAAGAAGCCCTGGCCGCTGCATACCGCAAGACGCTTCCGGAGGAGCGCGGCGCCCGAGCGATGGTCGACCCCGAGACCGGCGTCTATCGGATCTTCGAGTACGACCTCGACGAGGAAGGCCAGCCCGTCCGCGATGCCGACGAGAACTTCGTCGGTGAGCGCGAGGCGCTCGATCTCAAGGAGTTCGGACGCATCGGCGCGCAAACGGCGAAGCAAGTGATCCTCCAGAAGATCCGCGAGGCCGAACGGGAGATGACGTTCGGTGAGTACGCGGGGCGCACCGGCGACATCGTCACCGGGATCGTGCAGCAGTCCGACTCGCGTTACACGTTGCTCGACCTCGGCAAGGTCGAGGCGTTGCTGCCGCCGGCCGAGCAGGTCCCGTCCGAGCGCTACGAGCACGGCGCCCGACTGAAGGCGTACATCGTGGACGTTCGCAAGACGGCGAAGGGGCCGTCGATCGTCGTGTCGCGCTCACACCCCGGATTGGTGAAGGCGCTCTTCGCGCTCGAGGTCCCCGAGATCGCCGAGGGGATCGTTGAGATCAAGGCCATCGCGCGCGAGGCCGGACACCGCACGAAGCTCGCGGTCTCTTCCAACGAGCCGGGGGTCGATCCCGTCGGCGCGTGTGTCGGCGCGAAGGGCTCGCGGGTTCGGATGGTCGTGAACGAACTCCGCGGCGAGAAGATCGACATCGTCCCCTGGTCGGACGACACGGGCGCGTTCGTGGCCAACGCGCTCTCGCCGGCCAAGGTGAAAGAGGTGCGTATCAACGAAGCCGAGAAGACGGCGCTCGTGATCGTCCCCGACTACCAGCTCTCGCTCGCTATCGGGAAAGAGGGCCAGAACGCGCGGCTCGCCGCGCGGCTGACCGGCTGGCGGATCGACATCAAGAGCGAGACGCAGGTCGCGGAGGACGCCAAGCCGAAACCGGCAGCGGCAACCGCAGAGCCTGCGGCCGCATCCCCGCCGGCGGCGCCCGCGCCGGGACCTCAGGCCGCCGAAGCGGGAGGCGCTCAGGGATGAGCGGACGGCGCTCGCGTCGTGCCGTGCCCCGGGAGGAACGTTCCCGGAGGCGTCGCACGCATGCGCGCCGGTGTGTCTCGTGCCGTCGCGCCCGGCCGAAGGCCGAGATGATCAGGATCGTTCGCAACTCTGGTGGGACGGCCGAAGTGGATCGCGCAGCCATCATGCCCGGGCGCGGCGCCTACGTATGCCCCGACCCCGCCTGCGTGAGGGTCGTTCACCGGCGTCTCGCGGGAGCGCTGCGAGCCGACGGCGTCGACGGGAACTCCATCGTCCGCGACCTCGAGGCGGTGGACGCGTGAGCGTACGCGTCTACGAGCTCGCGAAAGAGCTCGGCCTGTCGAGCAAGCTCGTGCGCGAGTTCCTCGGTGCGATGGGCGTCGTGGCCAAGAGCCACTCGTCGACGGTCGACGACGTGGTCGCCCAGAAGCTGAAGGAAGCGGTCGAGCGGGGAACGGTCAAGGAGGCGCAGACCGCGGCGCGGCCCGCCCGGCCGAAGCGGCCGACGCGTTCGGCCGCCGCGCCCGCCAAGCGACCCTCTGCCGAACGGCAGGCTCCGCCGCCGTCCGCGGAGCGTCCCGTCCAGCGTGCGCCGGCCCCGGCTCCGGCTCAGAAGCCTGCTCCGCAACCGGCTTCGGTCGTTGCGCCGGCGGCCACGCCCGATGCGCCGGCGCCGAGCGAGGCGCCGCCGACCAAGACCGTCTCGGTTCACCGAGGGATCACCGTGCAGGAGCTCGCCGCCAAGCTCGGCGTGCCGGCCGCGGAGATCGTCAAGAAACTCTTCCTGCTCGGAGAGATGGCGACGGTAACCCAGTCGCTTTCCGACGAGGCCGTCGAGCTCGTCGGTTCGGACTACGGCGTTCAGATGCAGATCGTGTCTCCCGACGACGAAGCCGAAGAGGTTCCCGTCGACGACGACGACCCCGCCGACCTCACTGCGCGACCACCGGTCATCACGATCATGGGCCACGTCGACCACGGCAAGACGAAGTTGCTGGACTACATCCGTTCGGCCGACGTGGTTGCCGGCGAGTTCGGCGGCATCACCCAGCACATCGGCGCCTACCAATCGCACAAGAACGGCCGCGAGATCACCTTCATCGATACGCCCGGCCACGAGGCGTTCACCCAGATGCGTGCCCGTGGAGCGAAGGTCACCGACATCGCGGTGCTCGTCGTGGCCGCCGACGACGGGGTCAAACCGCAGACGATCGAGGCGATCAGTCACGCCAAGGCGGCCGGCGTTCCGATCGTTGTCGCGGTGAACAAGGTCGATAAGCCAGAAGCCGACCCGATGAAGGTGCGCCAGCAAGTCGCCGAGCAGGGTCTCAACCCCGAGGAGTGGGGGGGCGACACCATCTTCGTCGACGTATCCGCCAAGGCGGGGACGAACGTCGATCAGCTCCTCGACATGCTTCTTCTCGTGGCCGACGTCCAAGAGCTCAAAGCGAACGCCAAGGCACCGGCACGCGGCGTCGCGATCGAGGCGCACCTCGACAAGGGGCGCGGCCCGGTGGCGACGGTCCTGGTGCAGCGCGGAACCCTCAGGGTCGGCGACTCGATCGTGTGCGGCGGCGCCTGGGCACGCGTCCGCGCGATGCTCGACGAGAACGGACAGCCGGAGAAGGAGGCCGGTCCCGGCCAGCCGGTTCAGGTATTGGGCTTCTCGACCGTGCCCCAGGCCGGCGACACGTTCCTCGCGGTCGCCGACGAGCGCGCCGCGCGTCACATCGCGCAAGAGCGGCTCGCCAAGCAGCGCGCGGCCGAGATGGTCTCGCAGAAGCGAGTCACGCTCGACGAGCTCTTCGCGCAGATCGGCGAAGGTGAGATCTCCGAGCTGAACGTGATCCTCAAGGCGGACGTTCAGGGCTCCCTCGAGGCCATCGAGGACGCCCTGAACAAGATCAAGGTGGGGGATGTGCACGTTCGGATCCTGCACAAGGCTGCGGGGCAGATCACCGAGAACGACATCACGCTGGCGCAGGCGTCGGGGGCCGTCGTGATCGGTTTCAACGTCCGTCCTTCACCTGCCGCACGAGAACTCGCCGAGAAGGAAAGCGTCGACATCCGCACCTACCAGATCATCTACAAGCTTGTGGAGGACGTAGAGGCGGCGCTCAAGGGCATGCTCAAGCCCGAATACGAAGAGCGTGTGCTCGGTCGCGCGGTCGTGCGGCAGACGTTCAAGGTTCCCAAGATCGGTTTGATCGCCGGCTCGTACGTCGAGGACGGCACGATCACGCGCGGCGTGAAGGTCCGGCTGCTGCGTGAGGGCGTGGTGCTGGCCGATTCCGTGATCTCCTCGCTCAAGCGCTTCAAGGACGACGCGCGCGAGGTGCAGCAGGGCTTCGAGTGCGGTATCGGGATCGACAACTTCCAAGACATCAAGGACGGCGATGTCATGGAAGCGTACGAGATCCGGGAGATCCCCCGGGCCTGACCATGTTCGTCGGCGTAGCCCGGTTCGAGCTGCGGCTCCCGGGGTGCACGTCCCTCAAGGAGAAGCGATCCGCGTTGCGCGGCCTGACCGGACTCATCAAGCAGAGGTTCAACGCGGCCGTGGCCGAGGTCGATCATCAAGATCAGCATCAGCGCGCGACAATCGGTGTGTCGGTGATCGCCGACACCAAGTTCCACGTGCAGCGCGTTTTGCACGAAGTGGAGCGTCACGTGGAGACGTACCCCCGCGTCGATACGATCGACGTCGGCATCGACCTCTACTCTCCGGAGTGACATGAACGGCGAGCGTCCGAAGTCGATCTGGCACGTGGTCGCGCTTATCGCGACCCTGGGGCTGGCTGCCGTGGTCGCCGTGGTCGCCGTTTCCCGATCCGACCGCCCGCAAGCGGAAGGCGCTCCGACGTCGTCGCCGTCGCCGAGTCCCACGGCGTCACCGACGGGCCCCGGCTCGCTCGCCGGCACCGGGCCCTATCTCGTTTACGCGGTCGAGTCCGGCGAGGTGTTCGCCTACGACATCGGTGCGAAGGATTGGATCACCATGGGCCGGATCGACGACGCGCCGGTCCCGCAGCATCTCCGCCAGCCGGGATCGGGAGACATCGTGGCGTTCGCCACCGATGCCGGCACCGTGTGGCGGGTCGATCGCGAGGGATTGCAGCGGGTCGCGATCCTTCCGGTGACGAGCGGGCAGCAGCTCGAAGGCGGCACGGTCTCGCGCGACGGCAGGCGGTTCGCGGTTGCCTGGACCGGGACCGATCCGGAGCTCTACGTGGTCAACCTCGGCAACGGCCGAAGCTCCGTGCAGCCACGCGAGTCCGGCTCCGGGAATCGCTACCCCGACGAACCGTTGGTACCGGTTGGGTGGAGCCTGGGAGGTTCGCTGATCTACCAGATGCCCGTCTGCGATTGCGATGACGGAAGTCCCGGCCTCTACCTCTACGACCTCGAAGCCCAGCGGTCGTCGCTGCTATCTGCGACGTCGGGGTCGGACTTCTTCGATCGGTTCGCGATCTCCCCGGACGGCCAGGAGCTGGTCTGGAGCGACATAGAGGACCGGCCGTATACGCTGCGCCGGCTCGCGGCCGGACGCCAGTCCGCGACGATACTGCGGCGAGACGACGACGAGCGGATCCCATGGGTCGTCTGGGCCTCCGACGGGCGAGCGCTCATGCTCGTGGGATCCGATCCGTCGACTCGTGAAGTGTCCTACGAGCTCGCCGAGCCCGAGTCGGGGGACCCGACCCGCGCGCTCAGAGGCGTCCCCGCCGACGCGATCCCGCTCGCGTTAATGCCCGGACGGATCCTGGTCATCCTGACCGGCCCGACCGTCCCTACCGACGACCGTTCGCTTCAGCTCGTCGTCGACGGCCGGGTAACCGTGGTCACGGAGCCCGGACAAGGGCCCGTTTTCCTCGGCTGGTTGCGCTAGACGGGGTCCGGGTGTCACGAGGGCACCGCTAGACTGCACCTATGGCGAACGCGAGCTATCCCCGGGCGGAGCGCGTCCGAGAAGCGATCAAGGAGGTCCTTGCCTTCGAGGTCGAGCGTCTCAAGGACCCCGGGGTCGGCTTCGTTACGATCACCGAAGTCACGATCTCCCGGGATCTCCGCAACGCGAAGGCTTTCTACACCGTCTACGGCAGCGATCTGGAACGCGCCGCTACCCGTGACGGGCTGCGCCGGGCGACGAAGCATCTCCGCGCCCGGGTGGCGAGCCAGATCCGTCTCCGGTTCACCCCGACGCTAGAATTCGTCGAGGATCCGGTCCCCGTGCGCACCCAGCGCATCGACAGCATCATCTCGGGTCTCCATCAGGACGAAGAGCAGGAGCAGGCATGAGCAGCATCACCAAGGACGATTGGCGCGCAGCGCGCACGGCGATCGAGGGGGCCCGCGAGATCGTGCTTGCCTGTCATCAGGGGCCCGACGGCGACGCCCTCGGCTCGATGCTCGCGCTCCAGCTCGCGTTGCGCGAGCGCGGCGTCAAGGCGATCGCGTCGTGGGGGAGCGACCCGTTCGTCGTGCCGAAGCACTACACGTTCCTGCCCGGGCTGGACGGACTGTCGCCGCCCGAGGACGTTCCGTCCGATCCGGAGCTGATGGTGACGTTCGACTGCGGTTCGGTCGAGCGGCTGGGCACGTTGGAGCCGAACGCGAAGGCGGCGAAGCAGCTCATCTGCGTCGACCATCACGTTTCCAATGAAAGCTTCGGCACCATCAACCTGATCGACCCGCACATCGCGGCGAGCGCGGCGCTGACCTATTACCTGATCCGCGAGCTCGCGATCCCGCTCGATCACGACATCGCCACGTGCCTGTACACCGGGATCCTCACCGACACCGGCTGCTTCAAGTACCGGAACACAACCCCGGAGATCCACGCGATCGCCGGTGACCTGCTCTCCTACGGCATCGCACACGACGAGATCGCGCGGATCGTCTACGACACGCATCCGGTCGGGTTCCTGAAGGTCCTCGCGGTTTCGCTGGAGCGGGCGGAGATCATCCCGGCCGCGAGCATGATCTGGACCTGGGTCACGCGACGCGATCTCGAGGACAGCGGGATCGATCCCGAGGACACGGATGGGATCATCGACGTCGTTCGCACGGCGGACGTCGCCGAGGTCGCCTGCGTGCTCAAGGAGCTCCCCGACGGCAACTACAAGGTTTCGATGCGCGCGAAGGGGACCGCCAACGTCGGCGCCTTGTGCGAGTCGTTCGGCGGGGGAGGGCACGCGCTCGCTGCCGGTTTCACCGCCGAGGGCAAGGATCCGCGCGTCATCGCTCAGACGATCGCCGAGCGGCTCGAGGCCGCGGGCACGGCTTGAGCCGCGGGGACGCGCCGGGTGTGGACGGGATCCTCGTCGTCGACAAGCCTGCAGGGATGACCTCTCACGACGTCGTCGCTATCGTGCGGCGCAGCCTCGGCCTGAAGCGCGTCGGGCACGCGGGCACACTCGATCCCGATGCCACCGGCGTGCTGGTGCTCGGCGTCGGCCGGGCGACCCGACTACTGCGATTCATCGAGAGCGGGGAGAAGGAGTACGAAGCCGACGTGGTACTCGGCGTGGAGACGTCCAGCCAGGACGCATCCGGCGACGTCCTGTCTGAGTCCGACGCTTCTGCCGTGTCGAGCGATGACGTCGAGCGCGCGGCCGCGGCGCTCACCGGCGCGATCGACCAGATCCCACCGATGGTGAGCGCGGTGAAGGTCGGGGGCGAGCGGCTGTATCGGAAAGCACGGCGGGGCGAGGAGGTCGACCGGCCGCCACGGCGCGTCACGGTTCACGAGATGAGCATCGAGCGCTTCGAGCCCGGCCCGCGTCCGACGGTTCGTTTCCGCGTTCGCTGTTCGCCGGGGACGTACGTGCGGACCTTGGCGCATGACCTCGGTCGATCGCTCGGTGTAGGTGCACACGTTTCGGTGTTGCGCAGGACGCGGGTCGGCACGTTCGCCGTCGACGATGCGATCGCGCTCGACGCCGTGGAGGCGGGCGCCGTGCGGCCCATGCTCGACGCGGTCGCCGCCCATCCCAGGTGTGATGTCGATGCGGAGCAGGCGCGCTCGCTCGCCCAAGGGAAATCACTACCCGCATTCGGCGTGGAGGGGGAGTACACGGTGGTCGGGCCCGCCGGTCTGGTAGCGATGGCCGAGGACCGCGGCGACGTATCCCGCCCCCTCGTCGTGGTGGCGGACCCGTGATCATCGCCCAAGGGTTGAGCGGCCTGCCGGCCGACGTGAAGCCGTCGGTGGCCACGGTCGGCGTGTTCGACGGCGTCCACGTCGGCCACCAGATGCTGTTGCGCCGGGTCGTGGAGATAGCGCGGGCTCGCGGTGCGAAAGCCGTCGTGGTCACGTTCGACCGGCATCCGCTCGAGCTCCTCAATCCGAAGATCGCTCCGCAGCTCATCACGACGCTCCGGCAGCGCGCGGCCGTGTTCTCAGAGCTCGGGATCGACGTGCTCCTCGTGCTCCGCTTCGACGAGAACTTCCGGCAGTTCCCGGCGGAGGATTTCATCCACCGCGTGCTCGTGGCCGCCCTCGGAGCGGTCCACCTCGTTGTCGGCGCGAACTTCCGTTTCGGTCACGGCGGGAGCGGCACGGTAGAGATGCTCTCACAGCTCGGCGCCGAGAACGGCTTCGACGTCGACGTATTCACGCTGCTCGAGGGTTCGGTGGGAGACGACGCCGTCTCCTCGTCGCTGATCCGTCAGCAGATCGCCGACGGCCAGGTCGAGCGCGTCGCCGAGGAGCTCGGCCGGCCGTTCCGGCTCGAAGGGCACGTGGTGAAGGGCGCGGGCCGTGGCCGGGCACTCGGCATCCCGACCGCGAACCTCGAACTGCCGCCGAAGATGATCCTGCCGAAAGTCGGCGTCTACGCCGGCTGGATGGATCAGGAAGGCAGGCGATTTCCCGCGGTGATCAACGTCGGCTACAACCCCACGTTCGAGGACCGATCGACTCCGATCGTCGAGGTCCACGTGCTCGACTTCGACGGCGATCTGTACGGAAAGGTCATCGGCGTCGAGTTCACGCATCGGCTCCGAGACGAGCTGAGGTTCCCCGATGCGGGATCGATGATGAAAGAGATCCGCGTCGACATCGCCAAGGCCCGCGAGCTGCTCGGCTTGCGAAGCTGAACCTTCCAGCGAGGCAAGCAGGAAAACGATCCACGCGCGACTAAGACTGTCCCATGCCTCGAATGCTGGCGATCGCCCTTGCGCTCGTAGGGGCTGCCGTTCCGTTCGGCGCCCGGGCCGACGCCCCGGCCTTCGTCGTGACCACGAACTCCTACCAGTTCGGCCAGGCGCCGGACTGGATGCCCGACGGCGAGCACGTGGTCCATCACGCGTTCGACGAAGCAGGCACCAACCAGATCTACATCGCCGAGCTCGACGGGGCGGAGGAGCGATGCCTCACCTGTGGACAGGAGGGGCCGAACATGGTCCCCGACTCGCGGCCGCAGGGCGACGTGATCCTGTTCCACTCCTGGCGGGGGACCAACATCACGCTCGGCGCGCCTGGCTTCGGAGGTCTCGGCTCGGATCTGTACGTCGTTCCGGTCGCGGGCGGCGACGCGATCGCGCTCACGAGCGACCACGACGGGTACGACAACTACCACGCGTACTTCTCGCCCGACGGGAACCGGATCGTGTGGACCCGGCTCAATTGGAACTTCGTCACCGACACCGGCCGCGGCTACTGGGACATCCGCGTGGCCGACTACGTCACCGATCCTGCGCCGCACCTCGAGAACATCACCGTCGTGCACGAAGGGCCCGGCCACTACTTCGAAACCCAGCACTGGTCGCCGGACGGGTGCGGCTTCCTGTTCACCGAAAGCATCGGCACCACGGTGAACTTAGAGCTGTTCTACCTCGACCTCTGCAAGCCGGAAGGAGATCCGGCACGCCTGCGCAGGCTCACCGATCATCCCGCGTGGGACGAACAGGCGATCTTCACGCCCGACATGAAGAAGGTGATCTTCATGTCGACGCGCGACCACCCGAGCGCCTGGAACACCTGGTCGAGCGCGTTCTGGACGGCGGGTACCCCGGCGGACCTCGATTACCTCTTGATCCTTCCGCTGTTCGAGCTGGGTTTCCTGCAGCCGATCGCGGAAGCCTCGAACGATCTCTACGAGCTCGACCTCGCATCGGGTGCGGTCCGGCGCCTGACCTACGACGGCGACGACGGCTGGATCATCCCCGAGTTCGTCTGGGACCCGGCGGGGGAGCGGCTGCTCTGGACGGAGACCAAGTACAAGGACGGCGTCCGCGCCCAGCTGCCGCCGGACCCCGTCCGAGACCTCACCGAGCTCATCGCGATGCTCCAAGACCCGCCGCTGCCGAGCCTCGAGGAGATCAGCGGCGTCGGGCTGACCCCGAGATTCCTGCTCCAGCTCCGGACCCGGATCGGCGGCTACGCAGCGCCCTGACCAGGCTTATCGTCTGCCTCGCCCCGCCCCTCGGCCTCTGGTACGATTCGCCGCGATCACATGGGACTCACCACGGAACAGAAACAACCTCTCATCTCCGAGTACCGGATCCACGACAAGGACACGGGCTCCGCCGAGGTTCAGGTTGCGTTGCTCACCCGGCGCATCAACGACCTCACCGAGCACCTGAAGTCCTTCAAGAAGGATCACCACTCGCGCCGCGGCTTGCTCATGATGGTGGGCAAGCGTCGCCGGCTGCTCGAGTACATCAAGCGTCAAGACGTAGCCAAGTACCGAGAGCTCATCGAGCGGCTCGGTCTCAGACGGTAAGGGGGGCGCGCTGCGCCCCTTCTTCCTGGGAGGAAAGGTAAGGGAGTAACCGAAGAGCCGGAGGCTATGTCGCTTCGGGATCAGTCCTCGGTCGCGAACCGCCAGTCCAACACCTGCCATCTCGCCACCTGGCGGTCCACCACTGAGAACTGACCCCGCACCACGAAGCGGACCCGCCCCCGGCAGACCGTCACGAGGGCCGAAGCGCCCTAGGAGGTTTGTCATATGTCCGCACCCTTCAAGCTCGAGAGAGAGATCGAGGGGAAGACCTACACGCTCGAGGCGGGGAAGCTCGCGAAGCTCGCCGACGGAGCGGTCGTTATCGGTGTCGACGACACCCAGATCCTCGTCACGGCCGTCGCGTCGTCGAAGCCGAAAGAGAATCTCGACTTCTTCCCGCTGACCGTCGACGTCGAAGAGCGCATGTACGCGGTCGGGAAGATCCCCGGCTCGTTCTTCCGTCGCGAAGGCCGTCCGTCCGAGACCGCTATCCTCACCGCCCGCTTGATCGACCGGCCGCTGCGCCCGTCGTTCCCGAAGGGCTTCCGGAACGAGATCCACATCGTCGCGACGATCCTGTCGGCCGATCAGATCGACCAGCCCGACGTGCTCTCGATCACCGGCGCGTCGATGGCGGTCATCCTCGGCGGGATGCCGTTCGAGGGGCCGCTCGCCGGCGTCCGCATCGGCTACAAGGGCGGCTCGTGGATCACGAACCCCACGTTCCAAGAGGTCGATGAGTGCACGTTCGACATGGTGGTTGCCGGAGGCGTGAACGACTCCGGCGATGTCGACATCATCATGGTCGAGGCCGAAGCGACCCCCGGATCGTGGAACCTGATCAAGGCCGGACATCCGGCGCCGACCGAGGACGTCGTGGCCGACGGGCTCGAGTTCGCGAAGGGCCCGATCCGTGAGTTCTGCGAGATGCAGCAGGAGTTCGCGAAGCTGGCCGCCAAGGCGGTCCGCGAGTTCCCGACGTTCCCGGAGTACGGGGACGACGTGATGAGCCGCGTCGAAGAGCTCGCCAAATCCCAGATGGCGGAAGCCCTGCAGGTTGCGGACAAGGCGGCGCGGGAACTCCAGCTCGACACGATCAAGGACGAAGTGAAGACGGCGCTCGCGGAGGTCGAGGAGCTCGCGCTCCGCGACAAGGAGTTCTCGCCGGCGATCCGCTCGCTGACCAAGCGGATGATCCGCCAGCGCATCATCTCCGAGGGGCTCCGCATCGACGGTCGCAAGGCCGACGAGATCAGGCCGTTGTCGGCAGAGGTCACGCTGCTGCCTCGCGCGCACGGCACCGGCTTGTTCCAGCGCGGCGAGACGCAGGTCTTGTCGATCGCGACGCTGGGCATGATGCGCATGGAGCAGATGATCGACACGATCGATCCCGAGGAATCCAAGCGCTACATGCATCACTACAACTTCCCGCCGTTCTCGACGGGGGAGACCGGCTTCATGCGAGGGCCGAAGCGCCGCGAGATCGGCCACGGTGCGCTCGCCGAGCGGGCGCTCCTCCCGGTGATCCCGCCGGAAGACGAGTTTCCCTACGCGCTCCGCGTCGTGTCGGAGGTTCTGTCGTCGAACGGATCGACGTCGATGGCGAGCGTGTGTGGCTCGACGCTGTCGCTGATGGACGCCGGAGTGCCGATCTACGACCTCGTCGCCGGCATCGCGATGGGGCTGATCCACGAAGGCGGTGACTACGTCACCCTCACCGATATCCTCGGAGCCGAGGACGCCTACGGCGACATGGACTTCAAGGTCGCCGGCACGAAGGACTTCGTGACGGCTCTGCAGCTCGACACGAAGCTCACCGGCATCCCGTCCGAGGTTCTTGCGCAGGCGCTCGAGCAGGCGAAGCGTGCTCGGATGCAGGTGCTCGACGTGATCAAGACGGCGCTTCCGGCGCCGCGCACCGAGCTGTCGCCACTGGCGCCGCACATCATCACGATCCAGATCCCCGTCGACAAGATCGGCGAGGTCATCGGCCCCAAGGGCAAGAAGATCAAGGAGATCCAGGAGGAGACGGGCGCGGAGATCGACATCCAGGACGACGGCCGGATCTTCATCGCCGCCAGGGGCGGGGACGGCGCCGAGCGGGCGAGCGAGCGGATCAGCGAGATCGCCAACCCGGTGATGCCCGAGGTAGGAACGCGCTACAAGGGCAAGGTCGCCGGCATCACGGACTTCGGCGCGTTCGTGTCGATCCCCGGCGGCAAGGACGGGCTCCTTCACGTGTCCAAGCTCGGGTTCGGAAAGAAGCGGATCGGCCACCCATCCGAGGTGCTCGAGCCCGGCCAGGAGATCGAGGTTCAGGTCATGCGGATCGACGAGCGCGCGGGGAAGATCTCGCTCGCCCCGATCGACC